>CAMTOX010000065.1 GCA_947074225.1 uncultured bacterium | reverse complement strand
GAGATTTCTGAATGTGACTGGAGTTCAGACGTGTGCTCTTCCGATCTGTTGCCCACCACAGTGTTATTGCAATTCTTTTTTTATGCCGGTTTAACTTTAATTCCTTTAGCGTTACCACTTGCCATTCTTTTGGCCTCACTAATGACTTTTGGCGATATGGGCGAGAAGTTAGAGCTATTGGCCATGAAGAGTGCCGGTGTCTCGTTATTTAGGATTATGCGCATACTAACCCTTTTCATAGCTTTTTTAAGCGTTGGTGCCTTCTTTTTCTCGAACAATGTTATTCCGGTGGCACAAAAGCGCATGTGGACTTTAATGTTCTCTATACGCGAGAAATCGCCAGAATTGGACATTCCCGTAGGCGAATTTTATTCGGGCATTAACAATATGCGTCTTTATGTGCGTAACAAGAATATGGAGACCTCAGGTTTGGAAGATGTGATGATTTACGACTTCTCCAAAGGTTTTGAAAACGCCTCTGTTACCACTGCCGACACAGTTTACGTGCGACTTACCGAGGACAAGATGAATTTGAAACTAACGTTGGTAAATGGCGAGTCGTTTGAGAACTTGGATCAAGGCGAGGGAAAGATGGGTAAAGGAAGTGTGCCTTATCGCAGAGAGAGTTTTGCACGCAAAGAGGTGTTGATAGATTTTGATGCCAACTTTAATTTGAAAGATGAGTCGATGCTGAGCAACCAGCATGTGAGTAAAGATATAGTACGTTTAACAAACGATATAGACTCCATAAATGTGCTCCGCGACTCCTTACGCACCCGCTTTAGCAACCAGATGGTGCAAGATAAATATTATGCGCGTGCCTTTGAACAAGTAGACACTCTGAATGCTATTAAACCGGAGGTGGTGTACAATGCCGACACCCTTTTTCTAGAGTCGACGCAAGGCGATATGGTAAATATTTTGCGAAACTCTAAAACACGTATTGAGAGTGTAGCCTCCGACCTACAATATAATCGAGTCATTATTGACGATGCCGATAAATATTACACGCGTCACTCTATAGAGTGGTACCGTAAGTTTACACTCTCATTTGCCTGTTTAATCTTCTTCTTTATTGGAGCCCCATTAGGTTCAATTATTCGCAAAGGAGGTTTAGGGATGCCGGTAGTCATATCGGTAGTGATGTTTATTATCTACTATATCATAGACACTATGGGCCAGAAGATGGCGCGACAAGGGGTGTTGGATGTTTGGCAGGGCATGTGGTTAAGTTCGGCAATATTATTGCCCATAGGCATATTCCTAACCTACAAAGCAGCAAGAGATTCTGCTATAATGAATCCGGAGGCTATAGGCATTCTGATAAAACGTCAGATAGAGAGAGTACGCTCATTCTTCAAGAAGAAGAGAGCCGCTCATCAAGTAAAAACAAAAGATTAAAATATATACACCTATCTATAATTAAATAACAGAGTTATGGACTTTAAAATTAGTTCCATTGAAGAGGCTATCGAGGATTTTCGCGCAGGAAAGTTCTTAATAGTAGTCGACGATGAGGATCGTGAAAACGAGGGAGATTTTATTATTGCCGCAGAGAAGATTACTCCCGAGGCAGTAAACTTTATGTTAAAAGAGGGACGTGGGGTCTTGTGTGTTCCTATGGCCGAATCGCGTTGTAAAGAGTTAGAGTTAGAGAAGCAAGTGAATGACAACACCTCTATATTGGGTACTCCATTCACTGTTACTGTCGACAAACTTGAGGGTTGCTCTACCGGGGTATCTATTGAGGACCGTGCCGCAACCATTCGTGCTCTTGCCGACCCTACTTCTACTCCAGCCACTTTTGGCCGTCCAGGTCATATAAATCCTCTCTATGCTCGCGAACGCGGCGTATTACGCCGTGCCGGACACACCGAAGCAGGTGTAGATTTGGCACGTTTAGCAGGATTAAACCCTGCCGCAGCCTTAATAGAGATTATGAATGAAGATGGTACTATGGCTCGTATGCCCGACCTTATTAAAGTTGCCGAGAAGCACAACATTAAATTAATCACTATTCGTGATTTAATAGCCTACCGTTTACAACAAGATTCTATTGTAGAGATGGGCGACGAGGTGCATTTACCAACAAAATATGGCGACTTTCGCGCTATTCCATTCCGTCAGAAATCTAACGGCATGGAGCATGTGGCCTTAATTAAAGGCGAATGGAGCAAAGACGAGCCTATTCTTGTACGTGTACACTCTTCGTGCGCCACAGGCGATATCTTTGGCTCTATGCGTTGCGAATGTGGCGAACAACTACACCAAGCACTTAGTGCAATAGAAAAAGAGGGCAAAGGTGCTTTAGTTTACCTAAATCAAGAGGGACGTGGCATTGGTCTAATGAACAAGATGAAAGCCTACAAACTTCAAGAGGAGGGTTTAGACACTGTAGATGCGAATGTACATTTAGGCTTTAAAGCCGACGAACGCGACTATGGTGTAGGAGCAAGCATTCTACGTGCTATTGGCATAAAAAAAATGAAGTTAATGACCAATAATCCTGTTAAGCGCATTGGATTAGAGGCTTATGGTTTAACTATTGAGGAGAACATTCCTATTGAAATAGAACCAAACGAATATAACTCTTTCTATATGAAAACTAAGAAAGAGCGTATGGGACACAATCTGCATCAGATTTAATATCTTTTTAAAAGATTGTTTCTATAACAAGCGCTTTGCACATTGTGCAAAGCGTTTGTTGTATTACATCGTCGTTAATATATATTGCTTTAAATCTACTTTTAACAACATAGGGTAGGAAAACATCCTACTTATGCATATTAATTAGTCGAATATCGGTTATCATTTTATTTAAATGGTTATAAATAGAAAAAAGCATAGAATTTGCAGACTCTTCTGCGTCACCAAAAAATATTTTCATCCATGTCTTATTCATTCCAAACATACCTACCTTATTATAAACGAAACCTTAAAGTGGCACTTCCTATTGTCCTATCCCAATTGGGCGGTGGTATAGTTCAACTAGTCGATTTATTCATGGTTAGCCGTTTAGGCACCATACCCTTGGCAGCCGTTTCTTTTGCTTCGGCCACATTTATAATAGGTTTTGTCTTCTCTACAGGTATTTTAATTGGCATGACCCCCTTAGTAGGTAAAGCTTATGCGGGTGGCGAACAGAGCCGACTCTCTGGCTTGCTGCAAAATGGCATGTCATTATCAATCATGCTCGGCGTGGTTACATCGTTAGTGATGTTTAGCCTCTCCTTCCTCATGCCATATATGGGACAAGACCCTGCAGTGGTAGAATTTGCACGTCCCTACTTTATTATTCTATCGTTTAGTGTGTTCCCGGTATTAATCTTTACCAGTGTCAAGCAGTTTTTAGAAGGTATTGGCAACACCTCTATAGCAATGGCCATTACTATTATATCAAATCTATTAAATATACTATTTAACTACTTATTGATTTATGGTAAGGGCGGTTTCCCAGAAATGGGTGTTTTAGGTGCCGGTATAGCCACACTTATAGCACGTTGTGCCATGCCTTTAATGTATATTATTTACCTACGTTTTAAAGTCAATTGGTGGCAATATTTCAAAGGTTATAGTTTACGTCAGATAGATTGGCAGGTAATTATGGAGTTATTAAAGATAGGTTTCCCCATAGCAGCGCATATTTTATTAGAGGTATCGGCCTTTGCTCTCTCTGGCATTATGGTGGGTTGGCTTGGAGCAGCTCCTTTGGCAGGCAATCAGATAGCTCAGAACTTCTCTCACTTAACCTTTATGATTGTTTTAGGTATTGCTTCGGCCACAACAGTAAGGGTAAGTCACCAATTAGGTGCTGAAAACTTCAAGGGCTTAAAAATGGCTGCCATAGCCTCTATTCACCTCTGTTTGTTAGCCAATTTAATTACCGGCAGTATGCTCATAGGTTTTAGCCGAATCATTGCTACCGCCTTTTCTGCCGACCCAGAGGTAATAGCTATTGGTAGCCAACTGCTTATTATGGCAGGAATTTTCCAGCTGTCGGATGGCATGCAAGCTGTAGGAGCAGGAATATTGCGTGGTCTTCAAGATGTAAAGATTGTAATGATCTATGCTTTTATTGCTTATATCTGCATAAACCTTCCGCTAGGCTACTTCCTTGCCTTTACATGTGGCATGGGTGCTGTGGGTGTGTGGACAGCCTTTATATTCGGACTCAGCGTAGCCGCTATTCTATTCCGGTTAAGGTATTTGAAACATTTCAAGCAAATGGATGTATAGTGTCGTAACCGGCAGAAGGCTCAAGAAGTGAAGTTGAAACATTATAGATACCCTATTTAGCAATACTATTATTTGCTTTATATTTAAGAGCAAAAACAATGCTTTATACATTATCATATAAAGAGATGCCTGCTTGGGCATCTCTTTTATATTTGCGAGTAGTGTTACACATTACTCTATGTTTCTATTTGTGAAGCTATTTGCATCCATACGGTTAAAATGGTCTCATAATAAGAGCCTCATGTTGTTATAATTTATTTAAGTTATGCAACTAATTTCCAATAAATCGAAGTTTTTTGACTTAAATAGCTATCTTTGCATAACTTTTGCAAAATAACGATTATAGGTTATCATAAATCAATGAATCTTTCGTTATACAAGTTAAACAAACACGCATTTACTAAGTGAACAAACGTAAAATAATAAACGATCCGGTCTTTGGTTTCATCTATATTCCGAACGATTTTTTGTACGATTGCATTCAACATCGTTATTTTCAACGTTTAAACAGGATTAAACAGCTTGGTTTATCTTCGTTTGTTTACCCCGGTGCTCAACATACTCGTTTTTTACATTCTTTAGGAGCAATGCACCTTACTCACGAGGCCATTCATGAGTTACGTGCCAAAGGAGAGACTATAAGTGAAGAGGAAGAGAGTGGTGTTTTGGCAGCAGTATTATTGCACGACATAGGTCATGGTCCTTTTTCTCACGTATCAGAAACATTTTTAACCCCAGGCGTGAATCATGAGCATTTTACTCTTTTGCTTATGGAAGATATGAACCGTGAGATGGAAGGAGCTCTAACCACAGCTATCGATATATTTACCGATCGTTACCCCAAACGTTTTTTACATCAGTTAGTAAGCGGCCAATTAGACATGGATAGATTAGACTATTTGCGTCGTGATGCCTTCTTTACAGGAGTAACGGAGGGCGTTATAGGTTCGGCACGAATTATCAAGATGCTTCGCGTCCTGAATGACAGGCTAGTGGTTGAGGAGAAAGGCATTTATTCTATTGAAAATTTCTTGATTGCACGACGTTTTATGTATTGGCAGGTTTACTTACATAAGAGTTCCACAGCTGCCGAACTGTTGTTACAACAGATACTAAGACGTGCAAAATATTTGGTAAACCAAGGATTAGATATTTATGCCTCGCCAGCTTTACATTTCTTTTTAGAGTTAGAAGAACCCATTAAGAAGAGTCAAGTAAATGGTGAGTTCCTGAATCATTATATTTCATTGGACGACTCCGATATTTATTGTGCAGTGAAAGTATGGATGTCGCACTCAGATAAAATATTATCTTTGCTGAGCAAAAGTTTTATAGAGCGTAAATTATATAAAGTGGTGAAACCCGATGATATAGACGACAATTACCGCCGGAAATTACGTTTAGGCTATTGTGCTAAATGGGGATTATCGGAACAAGAGTGTAGCTATTTTATGCGCGAGGAGACCGTAACAAGTAGAACTTACAACCCCAATGCCTCAAATATTATGATACTTTCCAATGATGGTAAGTTAACAGATATTGCTAAGGCATCTGATATATTACAGATTGAATTATTACAACATAGAGAGCAGAAAAGATATTTCTTTTATTATCATATATAAAAAGTACAGATGCAACGTTTAAATAAGAAATTGCATCATATAATGAAACAAAACCTTAAAGGAATCTCTAGAAGCGGATATAACTATTGAATCGACACTCTGTTTATTGTTTCGGTTCTAATTATACAAAGCATTTAGTCCATTCCATTAATTACATTTGTAGAGAGAAGCCTATGAAATTTACAGCAGCACAGATAGCCCAATATCTTCAAGGAGAGGTAGAAGGGAATCCAGAAGTGATTGTCAGTGATCTATCTAAAATTGAAGAAGGAGTTCCAGGAACCCTCACCTTTCTTTCCAACCCCAAATACACCCATTATATCTATACCACTAAAGCCGATGTTGTTTTAGTAGATAAGAGCTTTGTTGCCGAATCGGCTATAAGTGCTACTCTTATAAGAGTTGAAAGTGCTTACCAAGCACTCTCAAAGCTCTTACAACTTGCCGAATCTATGAAGCCAAAGAAAGTTGGAGTAGCTCCAACGGCCATTTTAGATGAAAGTGTAAAGATGGGCGAAGATTGTTTTGTAGGCAACTATGCGGTTCTTGGCAGTGGTGTGCGTATTGGCAACCGTGTTAAGATTTACCCTCATGTGCATATTGACGATAACGTATCTATTGACGACGATAGTATAATCTATTCCCATGTCACTATATATGAGAATTGTGTTATTGGCAAACGTTGTGTTGTTCAAGCCGGTGCTGTTTTAGGTGCCGATGGTTTTGGTTTTGCTCCAGACGAGCAGGGGCACTACCAGAAAATACCTCAAATAGGTAATGTGGTGCTTGAGGACGATGTTGAGGTAGGTGCTAATAGCACTATAGACCGTGCCACTATGGGCTCTACCATTATACGTCGTGGCGTAAAGATTGACAACCTTATCCAGATAGCTCACAATGTTGAGGTGGGCGAAGATACTGCTATGGCAGCTCAAAGTGGTGTGGCAGGTTCAACCAAGATAGGTAAACGCTGCATTCTTGCCGGACAAGTAGGTGTAGCAGGTCATTTACATATTGCCGATGGTTCTGTTTTTGGCGCACAAACCGGTGTTCCTAGCAACATTAAGGAGCCAAACCAGTTATGGCAAGGATACCCAGCCATGCCTGTTGGAACATTCCGTCGCTTAAGTGTGATACAAAAGCAACTCCCCGACATGCACAAGAAGGTGTACGAACTAGAGAAACGAATTAAAGAATTAGAAAAATAATAGAAGCAGGCTTCAACAGATTGAAGCAAGACCAACCAAAACATTATACTATTTTATGGCAAAACAATTAACTTTAGGTGATTCTTTTACCCTAAGCGGTAAAGGCTTACATACAGGTTTAAATATTAAGTTGACTGTAAAACCAGGCGCTGAAAACAGTGGCTATATCATTCGTCGTGTAGATTTAGATGGCACTCCAGAGATTCCTGCATTGGCCGAATATGTTACAGAGACACAACGCGGTACCGTATTGAAGAAAGGCGATGCGCAGGTGAGCACTGTGGAACATTGTTTGGCAGCTCTTTATGCTGCAGGCATTGACAACTGTTTAATGGAAGTAGATGCTGCAGAATTCCCAATCTTAGATGGCAGTGCAGCTATTTATAGCGAAGAGATAGCAAAAGTAGGTATTACAGAGCAGAGTGAGGAGAAGAACTATTTTGTGGTAACTAAGAAAATTAGCTACACGAGTGAAGATGGTCAGTCGCAAATAGTAATGCTGCCCGACGACTGTTTCTCGGCACAAGTGATGATAGGTTTTGACTCTCCAATACTATCTAATCAATATGCGATATTGGACGACATGTCGGCCTTCCCACAGGAGATAGCACCATGCCGTACTTTTGTTTTTGTACGTGAGTTAGAGCCTTTATTGAAGATGAACCTTATAAAAGGTGGCGATTTAAACAATGCCTTGGTAATTTACGACCGTCAGGTTTCCGATTCTGAGTTATCACACATTGCCGAAATTATGCAACAACGTGAGGTACCAAAGAATGAGTTGGGCTATTTAAATAGCCCTTTGAAGTTTGATAATGAACCCGCTCGTCATAAGTTAATGGATTTAATAGGCGATTTATCTTTGATTGGCCGTCCTATAAAAGGTCGTGTAATAGCTACTCACCCAGGACATACGGTAAACACTGCCTTTGCAAAGACACTACGTAAAGATATTAAACGTCAGGAAGTTTTTGCACCTGTGTATGATGACGCTGCAGCTCCAGTATTGAACATTAATCAAATTAAATTACTTTTGCCTCACCGTTATCCATTCTTATTGGTAGACAAAGTAGTAGAGATTGGCGAGAATAACATTGTATCTATAAAGAATATCACTTTCAATGAGATGCAGTTCTTGGGTCACTTCCCAGAGGAGCCTGTCATGCCAGGTGTTCTTCAAGTAGAGGCTATGGCACAATCGGCCGGGTTATTGGTATTAAGTCAAGTTGATGAACCTTCAAGATATTCGACCTACTTCTTAAAGATCGACAATGTTAAGTTCCGTCAGAAAGTTGTTCCAGGAGATATTATGGTAATGAAGGTATTCTTAACTACTCCTATTCGTCGAGGTTTGGCAAGTATCAAAGGCTATGTCTTTGTAAATGGAAAGATAGCAACAGAGGCAGAGATGACCGCTCAAATAATAAAAAACAAATAATTAAGATATATGAAACAACCGTTGGCTTATGTCCATCCGGACGCTAAGATTCACCCT
>CAMTOX010000064.1 GCA_947074225.1 uncultured bacterium | reverse complement strand
AGGGGCATGGAGTTCAGACGTATACTCATGCGATATCAGAAGATTGTGAAGGTAAGAAATTGGTGCCTGAAGGAATTGAGGGTGGTGTGGCATTCAAAGGCTCGTGGAGAGACACGGTATACCAAATGTGTGGAGGCATACGCTCTGGAATGGTATATTGCGGAACTCCTACCATTGAGAATTTAAAGAACGAAGGCGTATTTATACGTATCACAAATGCCGGATTGCGCGAGTCGCACCCACACGATGTAGATATCACGGTAGAAGCTCCTAACTACACGAAATAAGCGAAGCTTTAGAGATGTTGATAACTATATAGAACATATTAGCTATCAAATAATTAACAAAACAATAGTCATTAAAGAAATATTCACCCAACAGGATGGAAATACAAGAATATGATAAGATATTAGTATTGGACTTCGGTAGCCAATACAATCAATTAATTGCTCGCCGCATACGCGAAATGGGGGTATTTAGTGAACTGCATAGTCACGATATCACCGCCGAAGAGATTAAAGCAATACCTGGCATTAAAGGTATTGTATTTAGCGGAGGTCCGAAAAGTGTATATGAAGCCGACGCTTTTGGTTGCGACCCAGCAATATTTAGCTGCGGACTACCTATTTTAGGTATCTGTTACGGTATGCAATTAACTAGCAAACACTATGGTGGCGTAATTGAAAAAGGAACTACCAAAGAGTATGGTAAAATGCCTATCACCGTACTCGACGAGTGCGTTCTCTTTGATGGACTACCAAAAGAACAAGATGTATGGATGAGTCATGGCGACCACGTAGCAGCACTGCCACAAGGATTTATCATGGCAGCAAAGAGTGGCAACGACTTGGCAGCAGCAATATATAGCCCAGAGTTAAACACCTACTTAGTGCAATTCCACCCGGAAGTGCGACACTCTGTATATGGCAACGATTTAATTGCTAACTTTGTTTTCAAAGTGTGTAAAGCAGAGAAGAACTGGACCATGGAGTCTTATATCGACATGCAGGTGCGCAAAATTCGCGAACAAGTGGGCGATAAACAAGTGCTTTGTGGATTAAGCGGTGGTGTAGACTCTACAGTAGTAGCAGTGTTAATTCATAAAGCTATCGGTAAACAGTTAACTTGTATGTTCATTGACCACGGCATGTTACGTAAAGATGAGGGTGTTCAAGTAATGGAAACTTGCGGCGACCTATTCGGCATGAACGTGGTGCGTATTGATGCTAAAGAACGTTTCCTCTCTAAACTTACCGGCGTGTCCGATCCTGAGAAGAAGCGTAAAATCATCGGTAATGAATTTGTATACTGCTTTGATGAGGAGTCGCGTAAACTTGGCGACTTTGATTTCTTGGCTCAAGGAACACTCTACACCGACGTCATTGAGAGTGGCACCAAAACAGCACAGACCATTAAAAGCCACCACAATGTAGGGGGATTACCAAAAGATATGAAGTTCAAGCTTGTAGAACCATTAAATGTGCTCTTTAAAGACGAAGCACGTTTCTTGGGAGAAGCACTTGGCATACCTCATGAAATAGTATGGCGTCAGCCTTTCCCTGGGCCTGGATTGGCCATACGTATCATTGGCGATATAACAGAAGAGAAACTACACATTGTGAGAGAAAGCGACGCTATTCTTAGAGATGAGATTGCTAAAGCTGGATTAGACCAAGAGATATGGCAATATTTCACGGTCCTTACAAACATTCAAAGCGTGGGAGTGATGGGCGATGAGCGTACTTACGACTATGCATTGGGTATTCGTGCGGTAACAAGCATTGACGGTATGACTGCCGACTGGGCACGTATTCCATACGATGTATTGGAAATCATTAGCCGTCGTATTGTCAACGAGGTGAAGGGTATTAACCGCATCATCTACGATATCACTTCAAAACCACCTGCAACCATTGAGTGGGAGTAAAAAAGAAGATATTAACAAAAACATTACAACCATAAGAACACTCTAAAAACCTACTTTAGAAACCTTAATTTAATATAGGACTATAAAGTTGGTTATTAGAGATGCCTTAAATAAATAACCATCCACAAAGTTATTAACCTAAAAAAATGCTTTGCTTCACAGAGTAACATCATGGCAAAGCGACCAATATTATGAGTAGATTAGTTGTTGTTGGTGTACAATGGGGCGACGAGGGTAAAGGTAAAATGACCGATTATCTTGCTCAAAATGCCGATGTTGTAGTACGCTACCAAGGAGGTAACAATGCAGGTCACACCATTAAGTTTGACGGACAAAAGTTTGCTTTACAATCCATTCCTTCGGGAATCTTTAACCCGCACATTAAGAATGTTATGGCCAATGGTATGGTCATCAACCCTAAAGCTGCGTTAGGTGAATTAGATGGATTGGCAGAGCGTGGCATTAAAAACTACCAACTCTTTATATCAGACCGCGCAGCAGTGATAATGCCTTACCACATGATGCTTGACGGTGCTTATGAGAACCTCAAAGGAGGTAAACTCATTGGTACTACCAAGAAGGGCATTGGTCCGGCATACTGCGATAAATATAGCCGCATCGGCATCCGCATGGGCGATCTCTTAGAACCTGAATACTTTGCCGAACGCCTTAAAGATGCTTTAGTGCAAAAGAATATGGAGTTAGCCATGTTGGGATTAGAAACCATGGATTTCGACACTTTGTACAATGAATATATTGCTTATGGCGAACGTTTACGCCCTTATATCTGCGACACTTCGGTACTATTAAACCAAGAAGTAGAGAAGGATAGTAAGATTCTTTTTGAAGGAGCTCAAGGAGTGATGCTTTGTATTGAACACGGCACCTACCCTTTCGTAACTTCAAGCAGCCCTACTGCAGCAAGCGTACCTTTAAATACCGGCATAGCACCACGCTTTATCGACCATGCTTTGGGTATTTGTAAGGCTTACACTACCCGTGTTGGCGAAGGTCCATTCCCTACCGAACTACACGACGACTTGGCACATTACATCCGCGAACGCGGTAATGAGTATGGCACCGTTACTAAACGTCCTCGTCGTGTGGGATACTTAGATGCAGTAGCATTACGTCATGCTTGCAGAGTTTCGGGTATTAACTACCTTTCGCTAATGCTTTTTGATGTCCTTTCAGGCGTAGAGACGTTGAAAATATGTAACCGATATATGCTAAATGGCGAAGAGATAGACTATGTACCAGGCACTTTGAGCTTATACGAGAAATGCGAACCGGTGTATGTAGAGATGCCAGGCTGGAAAGAAGAGCTAGACAATGTGACCGATTTTGAGCAATTACCTCAAACAGCAAAAGACTACGTGGCTAAGATTGAAGAACTTACAAATACAAAAGTGGTTGTAGTTTCTGTTGGGCCAGACCGTACTCAAACAATTATGAGAGAGAATATCTTTTAAAAGATCACTCATATAATAACAACAAAAAGGTCTTGAATGTACATTTACATTCAAGACCTTTTTTTACATCTTCTTCTTTCTAAATCCCCGCTTCTTCTGACACTTTTTGCACACTCCGTAGAGATAAAGTGAGAAATGGGTGGTATGAAAACTTGGAAATTCTCTGTTATTAATAGCTCTACGCATCTTAACATCGCTAAATTCCTTGACTGTTCCGCACTCCGTACATACCCTATGATGATGAGTTTGGTTACGACTAAAGCGCTCATATTCGACAACATCGGTCGAGAATTGATGGCGCACAATAATATCTAATTTTGTAAAAAGATCAAGCGAATTATAAACCGTTGCCAAACTAACCTGAAAATGACCTTGCATAAGCTCATGAAGCATAGTGGCCGTGAAGTGACCATCTATAAGGTAAATCTGCCGTAGAATCTCTTTACGTTCCACGGTACGTCGCTGTTTATGCTCGAGTAGATAGTGATCTAAACGCGCCGCAACATCTTCAAACTCGTCATTGGTAGTCATATGCTAATTAACATTATGGGTTATATCCCGACATTTCTAAGATATACTGTGCATTGTGTAACTCCATTAGTTGTTGGAGAGTTACCTGCGGGTTACGTTTCATGAAAGATTCTACTATTTGCCAACCTATATATACTCCCCCACGAGCTGGCGACTCTTGAGTAAATGGTAATGTAAAAGGACCATCGTTTAAGTAACGTCCCTTCTGTATTAAATGGGTAGTAAAAAGATCTTTGCTCTCTACAAGCATTAGCCACATGTTCTTTTCGTATCCCTTCACCCATTTCATCTGGTCGGGAGTATAGCCCATAATCACAGACTCGGACTCATTTGGCAGTAGTACTGTTAATACATAGATTAGTTTACCGCGATAAATAATCTCCTCCAAAAGTGAATTGTCGGAGGTGCGAAAAGGAAATTCTGTCATTAAATAAGCCGAAAGATAATCACTTACAATCTTTTCCGGACGCATATTGAGCTGTTGATAACTAAATATTCCTGCCTCTTTATACAACGCGAAATTCTCACCCATATAGTTATCGGCACTTAATGAGATGAAATCTTCGCCCACTATAACACTCTGATTGAATCCCGACAAGTGCATATAAAGTTTAGGTAGTGGTAGTGTTGGAAAGAAATAGTGCGCTCTACGGAAGGCTGTAGTAAGTTGCTTCTCAAAAGAGGAAACATCGTCATATTTGGTTAAAGCAGCATTATAAAGTACTGCAACGGTAGTATCGGCAAGGAAACTCTTGATAATTTGATGCGTCTGAACACTATCTTTAGGACCAAACTGCACCACTTTCTCTAAATAGATATCGGTCATTCCTGGGAACTCTTTATCAAGCTGAACAAGCGATTGTTCTAATTTAGTAGTATCGAGCGACCAAAATGCCTGATCAAACCTACCTATCTCAACATTAAAATCTATACCTTTAAGATTGGCCTTACGCTTCTCTCTACTACAGCTGGTAAAACACAGCAACAGCACAAGCATAAACATACTTCCTATAATAATCCCTCTTCTAGAACCCAACACTCTATTCTGTTTCATGTATAACAATATATTAAATAATAACAAATGAATTACTCCACCGGGAAAAGATTATACCGGTTGAGAAATACAAAAATACAAAAAATGTGGATTAGCTTTGCCTTTTTGATAAAATAAGAGTACTTCTAATGAAATGATTCTAGATATAGAGGGTCACTAAAAGCATTATTACATACAAATACATTGACTATTTGGCACGAATAAAATGGCAATACATAATTCTAAAATCACACCATCCATTATAATTCTTTCCATAGTAATAAGCCATAGCATGTTAAAACAAAAAGAGTCTAATGCGATAAATATATCTTTAAGATACTACGCATTAGACTCATTATAAACAAACAAAAAACTATTCGTTAATTATAGGTTGCTACACAATAGAACCAAAAGCATTGCTTTATGGATTAAGAGAGGGTAATCATAGGTACCTCTATCAAAAGCACTTTAGAACCTGGTGCCATATCAACGGTAAAAGATTCGCACTCCTCTATCATCACAGCATCACGTCGCTCTAATTTAATACTGCGTAAATTCACCCCTCCTTCTATAACATAAAGGTACACTCCATTACCTAGTTGTTCTAAGGTATAAACCTGAGTGGTGGCTTGTTCAAACACACCTATAGTAAACCAAGCTTGTTGTAACACCCTTGCAGGTGCCATACCATTAGGTGCTACTACCAAAGTAAACTCATTAGTCTTAAGAAGCTTACCAAAATCGTACATATTGTAGTGAGGTACTGTATTGAAACGTTCCGGACTAATCCATATTTGCAGCAATTCTAAAGTACTATCCTCCACATCATTGCGCTCACTATGATAGATTCCCATGCCTGTACTTAATACTTTTAGTTGCCCCCAAGTAAGCTCTTCATCATGACCTTTAGAATCTTTATGGTGCAACACACCATGTAATGGTATTGTTACAACCTCCATATTGGCATGTTGATGCAGTTCAAAACCATGCCCATATTTAATTACAAAATCGTTCAATACGCGTAAAGCACCGAAGTGCATACGGTCTGGATTGTAATAATCGTCAAAGCTAAATGAATAGTAAACATCGTATCCATCTTTGACATCTTTAAAGCGTTGTGTAGCGCGTTCTAATGTTGTCTTCATAATATTATAATTTATTTGATTGGATACAAAAGATGTGCCGACTATATAGTGTTGCACAATCTATGAGATGCTCAATACACACTATGTTATGCCTATAAACGACTTTGCCACTCTTTCCCATAAGAAAGAGTGGCAAAATAAAACTATTATAGACTTTAAGTGTTATTAAAAGTAATAACGCAAAGAGAGGTTTAACGACCAATCAAAGAAATTGTGCGTAATATTATTGCTAAAAAGCATTCCATATCCTGGACGAAAGTCTATCTGAAGTGTTAATGGAACAGCAAAGAAAGCACTCTCCATGCCACCTATGGCATTAACACCAAACTGACCCGTATTTCTAAAGTGATTACTGAAAGAGTAACCTATACTTAAACCACCTCCGGCAAACCAATACAAAGAGGCTGAAGAAGTAGTTAGGAAATTCTGCTCGTACATACCATTAGGGTTTAGCACAAGAGCCCAATTGGTCTCATTCACGTGCATAGTATATTGGTCATTATGGTAACTATTGATACGCATAAAGCTTATCTTACCACCAAAATCCGCTTGAAAAGCGAACCTATCGGTTACGAACATCTTATAAGACACCCCCTGAAGGGAACCCAAATTTATACCTGCCGACATATTGTAAGGGCGATAGGCGCTAGCTATTGGTACTATAGTTACTAAAAGAATGGCTAATAAGAGGGGTTTAATAAACTGCTTCATAATGACTGCTAAAGTTTTGATTAGATAATAGAATCCGAAAATTACGGGCACCACTGCGCTTCACTTCTATTCAATAAAAAATGTGGTGCCAAACTAATTGACACCACAAAGATATAATAAACTATTTTTAGATTATCTAATTTACTAAATGTTATCGCTTGTATTTGCTCTTTTTTAAAAGATATTCTAATATTATGAGTATCTATTAATCAAATTTATACAACAAAATAACATATCCTACCACCAAAAATTGGAACATTATTAATTATTGATAGCAATATTTATTGTTAGTACGTTTAATTTCTAAACGTTATGAGTTGGATCATTATCTTTCTTTTTCCCACGACGAGCTTTACCAAGCAAGAATCCCAGTACAAATGGTACCGAAAGCATTACTAAAAAGAAGAGTACTATATAGAGCAGCACCTTACCTATTAATCCGGGCACAAGGCTCATGGTTTCTGCCACAGCAGCATCTACAGCACGTTGTGCTTGTACTATCAGAGAGTCACGTTGTTCGTCTACGAAATCTTGAAGCGCTAAACGTTGGAAGTTTACCTTGTCAAAAGTATTATCAACAGTATGGTTAAGTTCATAAACAATATCATTCACACGAGCCGACAGCTCCTTCATCAGGTAGTTAGAAATCTCTGGCAGATGTTCAACAACAACTACCATACGTCGTAAATCGGCCTCTAAAGTATCTAGCTGCATGGCAAGTTTATCGCGCATGCCATCTTGTTCAAACTTCAGCTGTACCAAATCGACTCCCCAACCTAAGCTACGAGTTATAGCATCTATCTGTCCCGACACTTGATCGGACACGTTGGCAGTACCTTCAGAAATAGTACCTATAGGGGTCATATACTCCTCGCCATGGTTTCGCATATATTCCACAAATAGCAACATGGTGTTTACCGGCTCTATCTCGGCACTAGTAATAGGGTTGTTTGCCATATACATATCTACAAATTCCACTATTAATGGATACTTCTTCTTATCCAGCGACATGTGTGCTACGGTATCTATCTTCAAGAGAATGTGTGCCGCTGTTCGGCGAGCAATGTCAGAGTGCTCATAGAATAATAAACTGTCGGGCGACATGCTGAAGGCTTGATCCATTCGTTTGGCCAATATCCATGTATCTACTAAAGCTATCTCTGGAGCACTCTGCATAGAGGCACTTACCGCAGCTTTAGTGGCATTAATCTTCCACTGAATAGCACGTATCTGAGCATCGGGGTGAGAACTCTGAGCTATGATAGTATCGGCAGCCTGAGCTATGTTACTAGTCATCTCATAATAATAACCACGTGTGAGCATACGAATTCGCATGGCCTCGGCAGTTAAAGGCAAGTCGCCTGTATCTATAGAAAATTTCAAAAGGGAACAACCACTCATAGAAAATACTATAAATAGAAAAGCTAGCAACTTAAGGGTTAATCGTTTCATAATCTATTAAAGGTTAGCATATAAGCATTACAGCATTAAAATATCAAATGAAATGCCATAAAAGAAAGTACAAAAGTAAATATACTAATAAAATTAATGAAGAACTCAAAAGTATCATTATGTGTTTTTGGGTATTATAATATTATCATTACAAATATTATATAAGCTGCAAGCTTCATTGAAGAATAGAGCAATAGTTTTAGTTGATAATAACAAAAGAAGAGCACTTCCTGTGAAATAATATTACCCAATGAGTAGAGGCTGGAGAGTAAAGAATTTATAGTATACACC
>CAMTOX010000063.1 GCA_947074225.1 uncultured bacterium | reverse complement strand
AACACACTTTGATATAAAATTAATCTCGCCCTAATCCAAAAAATACAAATGTCATTTATTTATTATTAATTCAGAAGTGGCCTATATCTTCTTGTCTTATTTATTTTAACGTTCTATATAATTCAGTAATTATACATTTCTCCAATCTCGCTCCTTTGCTGGACTATTAAAAAAAGAAACTGTCATGATCTACTCTTCTATTGTGAAGATTTGACCATGACAGTATCTAAAAATATTATGAAGAAAACTATTTCTCTTTATGCTTTGCTTAAGGTTTACGAGTCACCTCTTCAGTTAAGTTAAACACACCCTTGTTACGAATATCGCTCGACGATGAGCCTATGTAAACTGTAAATGTCCCAGCCTCAGCTTTCCATTGGTGGTTGTCGGCATCAAAGAACATCAAATCGTCTGGAGTAACGGTAAATGTTATTGTTTCTGTTTGACCTGGCATTAACTCAACTTTTTGGAAATGCTTCAGCTCTTTTACTGGACGCATTACCGACGATTTGTTATCGCCAATATACAACTGAACGACCTCTTTACCTTTTACGTTACCACTATTTGTTACCGGAATAGAGATTGTAACTGTTTCACCACCTTTTATTTGAGGTGTTTTCCCATTGCCATTGCTCTTAATTGAAGCCTTCCCATAATTAAATGTTGTATAACTCAATCCATGACCAAATGCAAACAGCGGTTTAATCTTTTTTGATTCAGCCCAACGGTAGCCCACTAAAATATCTTCACGATAAGGCTCGTACATGTTGTCGCCTGGATAACAAGCAGCATCAAAAGAGTGAGCACCATTATCGGTAAGTTTTGCAGGGAAAGTAAAAGGTAGTTTACCACTTGGATTTACTGCACCTGTAAGTACGTCGACCAATGCATTCCCCGATTCAGAACCTAAATACCAGCTTTGTACTATGGCAGGTACACTATTCACCCATGGCATTGCTACCGCATTACCACTATGGAATACTACCACAACGTTTGGATTCACTGCTACCAACTCACTTATTAACTGATCTTGATTGTATGGCAAATCCATACTTAAACGGTCGCCATCTTCACAATCTTGTTGGTGATTCTTGTTTAAACCGCCCACAAATATCACTACATCGGCATTTTTCGCTTTTGCTACTGCATCGGCACGCAATGAGTCGCCATTCATAGTAGAAGGTACAACTTGGTTGTAAACTGCCGGACCACCATCATAACCCATGGCATATGTAGTATTTGGGTAAGCTTCGCTAATAGCTGCAAGTGGGGTAATCTCATACTGAGCTTTTAACTCTGAAGAACCACCTGCCGATGTGTGACTACGGTTGGCATTGTCGCCAACGACTAATACACGCATGTTTTTATCTCCTTGCAAAGGTAATAACGCTGTTTTACTTTTACCTACTGGATTATTTTGTAATAACACAATACCCTCCTGAGCTACCAAACGAGCCACTTCAGAATGTTCGGTAGTATTCTTACTACCCCAAGGTTTATCTAAATTCATTGAAGTACGGAAAATTAAACGTAATATACGCGATGCTTTATCCTCAATGGTACTCATTGGATATTTGCCACTCTTCAAACCTTGACGGTAGTCGCGGGCCAAATAATAATAGTCGTAAGCAAAATCTTCACCGGTGGTTTTACCATTTGTATAAGAGCCCATCTCTACATCTAAACCATACAAAGCTGCTTCATCAGTATCTTGTGCACCACCCCAATCGGTTACTACAACACCATCAAATCCCCATTCTCCTTTCAAAATATCTACTAAGAGACGTTTGTTATGACATCCCCATTTACCATTTATTTTGTTGTAAGAACCCATAATGGTATAGACACCACCATCTATTACTGCTGCTTTAAATGCTGGAAGGTAGATTTCGTAAAGTGCACGATCCGATACTTGCACATCAACACCCACACGGTATAACTCTTGGTTGTTCAAAGCGTAGTGTTTTGCACAAGCACCTACACCATTCTTCTGCATTGCTTGAATGTATGGCACAACCATAATTGAAGCCAACAGAGGATCTTCGCCCATATATTCAAAGTTACGACCATTTAATGGAGTACGGTATATATTTACTCCAGGGCCAAGAATAACATCTTTTTTACGATAACGTGCCTCCTCACCCAATGCATTACCATAGAGTGCCGATATTTCAGGATTCCATGAAGCGGCTAAACAAGTTAAAGCTGGAAATGCGGTAATAGAGTCACTAGTCCAATCGGCATAAGCCCATGAATCCCAACTCACTTCGGCACGAACACCGTGTGGACCATCGGCCCACCATATCTCTGGAATACCTAAACGGGGAACACCAGGACTACAAAATTTACTTTGAGCAGTACAAAGACGCACTTTTTCATCTAAGGTCATACGCGATAATGCATCGGCAACACGAGACTCTATGTCGGCATCTTGTTGTAAATAAATTGGCGTTTGTGCTGTCATAATAAGCACAAAAAGCATAAACACATTCGTGATTAATGTTCTTTTTTTCATCTTAAAAAATTATTATGGGTAACTCCTCTTGTTACAACAATAGTCTACAATTTGCTATCTATATAAATGTATTGACTATTGATGAAACAGCTTATTACCGCTCTATTATATTACTTATTTGATAATTGATTGCTTATAACTCTCTGTTCACTTTTTGTTGTGATCATAAGGTCGAGTTTACTATCGGTCAAACCGGCACTGCTGGCTTTTAGCTGTGCCATACCTACTTGACCATTATTCTGAAGCACTACTAAACATTTGCCATAAAAAGCTTTACGTTTATTGCTTTTAAAAGGTTCCATAGAAAACTGAGAACCATTGTCAACACCTGCTATAAACGCATTGCCCTCTACTTGGAACTCTATCTCATTGTCGGCCCAAGGGCATAAGTTGCCATTCTCGTCTAAAACCTCTACGGTAACAAAACTTAAATCCTTACCATCGGCATTCAGATTCTTACGGTCGGCTGTTAAGCGTATATTCTTAGCACTACCAGCACTCTGTATGGTTTGCGAGCGGGCAGGAACACCATTCTCATATGCCACAACCGTGACATTACCAGGCTCATAAGTAACACGCCATTTAGCGTGAAGCACTGAATCTGTCTTACTACGGAAACCTTGAGAGGCTCCATTTACAAAGAGTTCTAAACTATCGGCCTTATTGTAGTAACACCACATATCTATATCCTGTCCTTTTACATGGTTCCAATGTGGGAACAAATGTAAGACGGCAACATCGCTCCACTCACTCTGATACATATAGTATACATCTTTAGGGAAACCGGCTAAGTCTATAATGCCAAAATAGGAACTACGTGCTGGAAAATCGTAGGGAGTAGGTTCGCCTAAATAGTCAAAACCGGTCCATACAAATAAACCACCTATATAATCCCGATGCTTAGTCATCAGCCAACTCTTTTCATGCGTGGTGCCCCAAGGAACATGACAGTTGTCGTACGATGAACATGAGTAACTTGAATCTTGGTGCGACATATCCCAACGCGTGGGCACAATAATCATAGAGTCAGATGGCATACTGTAGTAACCACGAGTCATCAAAGCAGAGGTACTCTCTGTAATTATAAAAGGTTGTCCTGGAAAATAGTTTGGAACAGAATCAAAATAATGATCTTGATAGTTATAACCAATAATATCTAAGGTGCCTGCAGCAAAGAGATGATTCTTTGGAGAGGCCTCATTGTTACCCGTAGTAATCGGGCGGTTGTCCAAATTCCTAACTATATTGCATAGCTTCTGAGTTAAGAGTGAATTCACACTCATGCCATCGCCTTGAGAGTCAATGGCCGAATCATCGCGCTTGAAATTTAACATCAAATTGGCTGCTGCTATATCCAAGGTGTCAGCATCGGCATGGGTCCACTGCTCTAACACCTCATTTCCTACACTCCACATTAATATGGAAGGGTGGTTACGATCGCGCTTAATAAAATCTTCTAAGTCGCGCTCATGCCACTCATTAAAATAGTTCGAGTAGTCGTATGTGGTTTTACGTTTACGCCACATGTCAAAACTCTCATTCTGAACTATAAGGCCCATACGGTCGCAAAGCGTTAAAAACTCGGGAGCCGGTGGGTTATGGGTAAAACGAATGGCATTACATCCCATCTCTTGAAGAATCTCTAACTGGCGCTCCATGGCACGTTCGTTAATGGCGGAACCTAAACAACCTAAATCATGATGCATACATACACCTTTAAGTTTTAAAGGACGATTGTTTAAAAAGAAACCCTTTTCGCTGTCAAAAGCATACGTGCGGAAACCTAAAGGAGTGTAATAACTATCAACAATGGAGTCGTTAACCAATACCTCGCTACGTACACTATATAAATAAGGATGTTCTGTATCCCATAATATAGGGTTATTGACCATACATTGAGTTGAAATCTCTACACGCTCGCCAGCAGGTAAGTTTATTTTCTTTGAACTATAGCTCACCACCGCGTTGGTGCTGTCGCAAATATAGTGGCGCACTTCTGCTACACTCTTTTCAGAACCATAATTATATATCTCGCTCGCAATGTTTACACTGCCCCGTTCAGCTGTAACTTCTGGTGTGGTAACATAAGTTCCCCACAAATCTATATGTATGGGATTCAACAACAAGACGCGCACATAACGGTAAATGCCACAGCCACTATACCAGCGTGAGTTTGGTTGTTGTGAATTATCAACCTTTACAGCTATCACATTCTCACCTGCTTGAAGATAAGGAGTGATATCGTATCTAAAACTTATATAACCATATGGGCGTTTGCCCACTAAGGTACCATTTACATACACTTCAGAGAGCATATATACTCCATCAAACTCTATGAAGATGGCCTTTTCATTAATCTCTGTTTGTGTAACCTCTAAGTTTTTGCGGTACCACCCAATACCTCCTGGCAAAGCACCACCTCCGGCACCCGAAGGATTCGCTGCCGAAAAGTTTCCCTCGATAGCCCAATCGTGAGGTACATTTAATGTACGCCATTGACTATCGTCGAAGTTCACACCTTCAGCGCCGTCAGGATTAGCAAGTGTAAATTGCCACTCGCCATTAAAATCCCTAACATCGCGTTCAAATGAACTCTTTGAAGGAATCTCTTTGCACGACACACACAGCACAAGCACACAGAGACAAATGGGTTTTAATATTGCTTTTAATCTAAGCATTATAGTTGAGTTTTTTATAGACAATGAGTTTCTATATAGTCTACTATTTAATTTAGGGCAATGCTCTGAGCATTGCCATTATAATTCACACGTTGAGTGCTTTTTGAACCATCTTGAATAAAGACAATATCAAATACTCGATCGCTAACCTCGCCATTGTAGTGCCCTCCCTGACGTTCGCCTATATTTAAGCGTTTGCTAGCATTGTCATAAGAAATATCTACCTTCTGGTAGTTGCCTTTTTCATAGTTATAATTCACGCCTTCATCTTCATAAAGAGCAAATGCACCATTAGCACCATCGTACACATAAAGCGTTAACTCTGTTGTAGGCACTTGGTCAACATACTCTATCTCGGCTCCCATAGGAATAATAGAACCCGCACGAACATAAAGAGGCATCTTCTCATATGGAGCTTCGGCCACCTGTGTTTCACCTCCTGCAATGTAATGGTTGTTGTAGAAATCATACCAACCTCCCTCAGGGAAATAGACTTCACGGCTGCGAGCACCATATTCATACACCGGACATACCATAAAGGCAGGACCAAACATATACTGATCTTTCAAGTCGAGCACTGCAACATCGGTTGGGAAGTCCATAACCATAGGACGCATAATGGTATAGTCGTCAAAGTGAGTCATACCTGCCATAGAATAAACATAAGGCATGAGTTTATAACGTAGTTTAATATACTCTACCATGCTCTTATAAGCAGGGTGTCCTTCCGGAGCTAAATTAAATGGCTCACGGTATGGATATTGACCATGAACACGGAATAGAGGTGTAAAGGCACCAAATTGGTACCAACGGGTATTCAGCTCGCGCCACTCTTTCATGTCGGCATTCTCCTGTTTAGTAGCATCATACAGATGTTGTGCTGCCTCGTAACGTTTCTCTACACAGAAACCACCCACGTCCATACTCCACCAAGGTATTCCGCTAACACTGAAGTTCTGTCCACAAGTAATTTGTGCTTTCATATCTTCCCAACGGGTTGCTATATCGCCACTCCATGTTGCTGTAGAGTAACGTTGTAAACCTGAAAAGCCTGAGCGGGTCAATAAGAACACTCGTTTATCGGGGTCTACACTGCGTTGACCATCGTAAATGGCCTCGGCATTCATCAAAGCATAGGCATTGAAATATTCGGTCGATGGGCCTAAAGCTGTAGGGCCACAAAGTGCCTTGCGGTACTCCATGTCGGTACAGTCGCGAACATTTGGCTCGCTGGCATCCATCCACCAAGCATCAATATTTAGAGGGTAATAGTGCTCGTAAATCTGTTGCCAAAATAGTTTACGCGCATCGGCACTATAGGCGTCGTAGAATGAACCTACATAACCTGGACCTACCCAGTCTTTAATACTATCTTCTACTGCACGGCGGTACATCCAACCTTGTTGGTCGAACTCTTTGAAGTGCTCGGTTGTTTCATAAAATTTTGGCCAGATAGATACCATCATACGTCCGTTTAATGCATGAATTGAGTCGACCATGCCTTTAGGGTCTGGAAAACGATCCAAGTCAAAATCATGACTTCCCCAAGCATTTTCATACCAGTGGTTCCAATCTAAAACAATATTGTCAATAGGAATTTGGCGCTCACGGAACTCTGCTAAAGCACCAAGCATCTCATCAGAGGTCTTATAGCGCTCACGACTTTGCCAAAATCCCATAGCCCATTTAGGCATAATAGGAGCCTTACCTGTTAAGGTACGGTAACCACTTACCACTTGGTCCATATTAGCACCGGCAATGAAGTAGTAATCCATAATCTGTCCCATCTCGCTGAAGAAAGCTATGCGGTCTTGATCTTCAGGAGCTACTGGCGACAAAGCACGTAAGCCGATATACGACTCCCCTCCGTCGGGTTTCCAAGTAATCTCTATAGGGAGTTCCACACCTTCACGCATCTCCATTGGAAATTTATAGGCATTAGGGTTCCAAGCTGTTCTCCAACGTTCTGGTACAACCTCCTCGCCATTAATCTTTAAAGTAATATAACCGGCATAGTAGAGATAAAAGTTATATTCACCGCTCTCTTTAGGGGTAATGCTGCCTTTATAAGTTACATTAGCTCCATTACGCTCAATAGTTGGCAATTTCTTTATGCTCTTAATATCTTCATAGCAAATAGAATCTTCCACCTGCTCCACTACCACACCATCGGCACCCACATAAATGGCAGAAAGTCCACCCACATTGCCTTGAGCATCTTTAAGAGTGAAGTTCTCGTAAAGTTGGGCGTAGTCGCGTTGGTCGCCATAACGGCTCAATGAGTTATTATCCCACAAGATACCATAACCACGGTTACTCAATATAAAAGGTACAGACACCTTTGTGTTATACTGATAAAGGCCTTCGTTGCGTCCGCGGTAGTTCAGCTCGTCCGACTGATGCTGACCTAAGCCATAAAATCCCTCCTCTAATGCCGAGGCCGGACTGTCGAACATTTGGCGCATCTCATAACCTTTTTTACCCTCAATAGTGATGGCTTTAAAGTCTGTGCGGTTGCCCATGGCTTGGGTATATACATTTCCTGATGTATCGGCAAAAGTAATATTGCGGTTTTTTAGATTTACCACAACTTCTAAAGCTGCGGTAGTCAGGGTTACATTGCTATCTGTTTCTGCCACTTTAAAGTATACTCTCTCTTGGGCACTTGGCACAATAATAAGGCTTGAGTCTTTTGGCATATTATTTCCCGGGCAGGCACTTACTCTTACAATGGCATCTGTCACCACTTGGAGGCGTACCACTTGTGCCTCTCCCTGTTCATCGGTGCGGTAATGTATTGTCACACCATCGGCTGTCTGGCTCACTTGCTTATTGCAACTGCTTAAAAAAAGCAACGCTGCAACGACAACTAACCATGTAATCTGTCTTAATTTTTGTGTTAACATCATCTTTTGAAGTATTATTTTGGTTTTTATTTTTTCTCTTTTTATAGACGTTTTTATAGGGGTAATTTCCATCGGCAGCTCCTTGTAAAAGGGCATCCAGTGTCATTTGATCTATCACAGCTCCGGTAGCACGATTAAAGATGCCGGAAGCTAAGTTTGATCCATAACCATTATCCCAGTAAAACGGAACTAACCCGTATTGTTTTGCCATCTGAGTGGCATATTGATGGAAATAGGCTCGAGACTGATAGTGTAACTCCTGTACATCACTAGGTAAGTTAGAACGACGTGTAGCGCAATACTCGCCCACAATAACAGGAATACCTTTATTCACAAACTGAGTTCTCATTTTCCCAAATAATGAACGCAACTCGCTCTCTTCACCCCATGAAGCATTGCGGTTTACTCCATCTACCAAACCTTCATAATGATTGCCATTGCCCCAAAAATAGGCCATGTTTCCCCAGCTCTCATCTT
>CAMTOX010000062.1 GCA_947074225.1 uncultured bacterium | reverse complement strand
AGCGTCAGCAGGACATCATTGAGAAAATATGGCCTTCATTAAAACCCGGTGGCTTTGTTAGTTATAGCACATGCACGTTTAACACGAAGGGAGTAGAAGAAAATGGAAAATGGTAGGATATGACGGAAAGTACTAAAAGTGGGAACAGTACCACTGTATGTTCAGTGGCAGTGTCGCATGGAGGAGAGTTGATATTTGAGTGCGTAGAGTGCGAAGGTCCGTCGCATGCAGTGAAGTTGCCGCAATTTATTGAAGCAGCATTGCAAGCTGTAAAAGAGCACGAACTCACAGTAAATGCTATTGCAGTGAGTAGTGGTCCAGGTTCGTACACCGGATTGCGCATAGGTGTTTCGACGGCAAAAGGGTTATGTTATGGTTTAGAAGTTCCACTTATAGCTATAGATACCTTAGCAGTAATGGCCCAGGCAGCGCGCAAAACATTAGGAAGAGTAGAAGGATTGTTGGTTCCCATGATAGATGCTCGCCGCATGGAGGTGTACACTACCCTATTTGATAGAGAATTAAATAGATTAAGACCCATTGAAGCAATGATTATAGATGCAGAATCGTTTGCTTCTGAACTGAACCAGGGACCACTCACCTTCTTTGGAAATGGCGCCGAGAAGTGCCGTGAGGTAATTCAATCTGAAAATGCACGATTTTTGAATGATATAGTTCCTTTAGCAACAGATATGATTGCACTTGCTCAGGAGAGCTATCGCGAAGGGCGCTTTGAAGATGTGGCCTATTATGAACCCTTTTATTTAAAAGAGTTTCAAGCCACCACGCCAAAAAATAGATTGTAATACAATAAAAATAAATATTATGAATAACATGCCTTATAGACCCAAAGTAGATTTGATTATGCCAGAGTATGGACGTAATGTGCAGCAAATGGTAAATATCTGTTTACAGTTGGACAATCGCGCAGAACGCAACCGTTGTGCACGTACCATTATCAACTTCATGGGTAATATGTTTCCATATCTGCGCGATGTAGAGACTTTTAAGCATAAATTGTGGGACCATTTGGCAATCATGTCCGATTTTAAGTTGGATATTGACTACCCTTTTGAGATTATTCGTCCCGAGAAATTAAATGCCAAACCAGACCGTGTACCTTATAGTAGCGGACGTATTCGTTATATGCATTATGGCAGAAACATTCAAAACTTTGTGACATATTTGGCCGAACATCCCGATACACGTAATCATGATGAGTTGGCAAAGCTTATAGCCTCGCATATGAAACGTAGTTATATGCAGTTTAACAAAGATAATGTGGAGAACATTAAGATTGTTGACGATATGCGCCAAATGTCGGGGGGTAAATTAAATCTGGATAACGACATGAAACTTTACGATACTCGTCAGAACAACAACCGTCGTTATGTACAGCCTTACAATGGTCGTCAAAACGATGGTAGACAAAACGACTACCGTAAACGTTGGATTTAATCTCTAAGCATCTTTAGGGTTTCTCAGCTATTAGCTGTTGATAGTTAGGAATTTCAGGAATAAACAGGTAGCGACGCTCTTTCAGATTCACTTGACAGAAGATATGTTGCAAGCCATTACTAACCAGCAGATAAGGCACTTGAAGCTCAAGATTATAGACTGCAATTTGATCAAAAACCTTCTGATTAATAGCTATAGAGGGTGCTTTATACTCAATAATTAGAAGCGGTTTACAATGTTGATCGTAAACCAAAGAGTCGCATCTTCTCGACAATCCATTATATTGCAAAGCAATTTCATTGGCTATACGAATAGGTGGAAACTCTTTCTGCTCTATTAAAAAAGCAATAATATTCTGTCTCACCCACTCCTCAGGGGTCAATACCAACCATTTACGGCGTAGCTGATCGAAGATTTTTTGTTTGCCTTGCTCCTCTTTCATTCTGAAAGAAAAAGTTGGCAAATTAAGTTGAGCGAGTTGGATTGACATGTTTTAAATAGAATGAATGGATTATAATGATGCAAAGTTAACGCTTTTAAGTTGTTTAGTAAAACCGACTTTTCTTTTCAAAAGATGGTATACAAGAACCACTATAAAAGACATTATAATAATAAGTTAAACACAAACAGAAATAACATATGAGGACAAAAGATGAAATCGTACAGAATTGGTTAGTACGTTACACAAAGCGAGAATTAAATGAATTTGAGCCTTATATATTGCTCACGAATTTCAACAATTATGTTGAGATGTTTGCCGAACGATTTGGCGTAGAGATTTATGGTCGCGAAGGCAATATGCCAAATGCATCTGCCAATGGCATTACCATAATCAATTTTGGTATTGGTAGTCCTAATGCCGCCTTAATCATGGATTTACTATCGGCCATTGAGCCAAAAGCAGTGCTCTTTTTAGGTAAATGTGGTGGTTTAAAAGATAAAAATCAAGAGGGCGATTATATTTTGCCAAGTGCTGCCATTCGTGGTGAGGGAACCTCAAATGACTATTTTCCACCTGAGGTACCAGCTCTTCCGGCTTTTAGTTTGCAGCGTGCTGTCTCTTCCAATATCCGCGACTTTGGCAAAGATTACTGGACTGGAACAGTATATACTACAAACCGTCGTGTATGGGAACATGACGAAGAGTTCAAGACAAAGTTACGCGAGGTAAGAGCAATTGGTATTGACATGGAGACCGCTACCCTATTCTCAGTAGGTTTTTACAACTCTATCTCTATAGGTGCTTTATTGTTGATTTCCGACATGCCAATGCATGAGTCGGGCATCAAAACTGAACAAAGCGACCGCAAGGTTACTGCGAATTTCGTAGAAGAGCATTTAAGCATAGGTATTCGCGCGCTCACCTCACTTCAGACCAATAGTCGCACCATTAAACATTTACGTTACGAATAGTTTTAGTTACACTTATGGCTAAACAGGCTTCCCCCACCTTTGAACAGATTATGGCTTCGCTCAAGAGTAAAGCCTATGCCCCCATATACTTATTAATGGGCGAAGAGGATTATTATATTGACCGAATCTCTCAATACGCAGAAAATAATATTCTTACTGAAGATGAGAAGGCATTTAACCTGACCATTCTTTATGGAAAAGATATTGCATCGGTCGACGATGTTATCTTGGCGGCTAAACGTTTTCCAATGATGAGCGACTACCAAGTAATCATTGTTAAAGAGGCTCAGAACCTAAAAGATTGGAGCCGCTTGGAGTTTTATCTTAAACAACCTTTAAAGAGCACTATATTGGTAATTTGCTATAAACATGGCAAAGTAGACAAACGCACGAAGTATGTTCAAAATATTGAAAAACAAGGTGTATTGTTTGAGTCGAAGCGTTTATACGATAATCAGGTGGCCGGATGGATTGGAAACTACTGTAAAGAGAGAGGTATTGCTATAGATATAAAAGCGGCAAACATGATGGCCGAATTTCTTGGTACCGACTTAAGCCGTATAGTAAACGAGATAGATAAACTCATTATCATTCTCAAAGATAAAGGTGCAAAAAGCATTACTGCCGAACTGGTGGAACAAAATATTGGCATCAGTAAAGAGTATAATAATTTTGAATTAATAGAGTCGTTGGTAAATAGAGATATTCTAAAAGCCAACCGTATAGTAGATCACTTTGCTAAAGACCCAAAAGACAACCCTTTGGTGGTTACTTTAGCCATGCTTTTCAATTTCTATTCAAACCTGTTGCTCTATTTATATTTACTGCGTAAGCTTCCCAACGATTCAAATCGGAATAGTGTTTTGGCTTCAGAGCTTAAAATAAACCCCTATTTCTTGAAAGATTATGTAAAAGCGGCCCAGAGTTATAACTCAATGCAAGTGGTACGCATTATTGGCTATATTCGTCAATATGATGGTATGGGTAAAGGCTATAAAAGTTCAAGCCATGTTAGCCAAGGAGACTTACTGAAAGAATTAATTTTTAAGATATTACATTAAACCATATAACCTTATACTTTAAGCTAACTTAGCATGAAAATAGTACTTACTACTAAACTTCCTACCGAAGGTTTTTTATCTATTAGAGAGCATCGGATAGTGATGCCTAAAGAGTCTAAATTTAGTCGTTCTGATTTAGAATTAGAGTTGTCCGACTGCGACATCTTAATTCCCAGTTTTGATTATCCCATAGATAAATCGCTCATGGATATGGCTCCCAATTTGAAGTTGATAGCCAACTTTGGTGTAGGATTCAACAATATAGACTTAGAGTGTGCTAAATCCAAAGGCATTCAGGTGAGCAATACTCCCGATCCGGTGATAGAACCTACTGCCGAACAGGCATTCACTCTAATGCTTGCCGTAGCCCACCGCACCGCCGAATTAGACCGTAAAATGCGTATGGAAAATTCGCCCATTCAAATAGGTGTAATGAATAATTTAGGCATCTCTATCTATGGTAAAACATTGGGTATTATTGGTATGGGACGCATTGGTCAATCGTTTGCTAAACGCGCACATGCCTGCGGTATGGAGATATGGTACCATAATAGAAATAGACTTCCCCAAGCAGTGGAGGGTGAATGTCATGCTACATATGTAGATTTTGATACATTAATAGCACATTCCGACTTCATCTCCTTACATATGCCTTATAATAGTGACTCTCATCATTTAATTAATGAGTCAGTATTGAATCAGATGAAAGAGAGTGCTGTATTGATTAATACCGCACGCGGTGCTGTAGTCGACGAAGAAGCATTGGTAAAACATTTACAACAAGGTAAGTTATGGGGAGCCGGACTCGATGTATTTGAGCATGAGCCCATTATATCGTCCGAGCTATACGAATTAGACAATGTAGTTATGTCTCCACATATTGGAACCGGTACCATTGATGGACGTTTAGCAATGTGCGTATGTGTTTGCGATAATATTCATGCCTATTTAACTCATGGCACAGTAATAAACCGAGTGATTTAAAAGCGTCAAAAAAAATAGTGAGCGTTTAAAAAAAGTAAGTGTAAGGTGTTAAGTATTTATACTTTAGCAATTAGAACTCCTCTTTTCTTTTTTTTAATGTCATGAAGGCAATATTGTTCTATTTACAGCGTTATAATATCGAAAAATAAACAATAGCCTATGAAAAGAAAATCTACTCCTACAACAAAAGATCGTCATAAAAGTTCAAAGCTACAACCAAAAGTAAGCACAGTATGCAATCTGTTAGTTTTTGCAGCTGCTTACCCAGTTGAGAAAATCACTTCAAGCGGTGTTTGCGACCTTTTGATAAATTAAATTGAAAAGAGAGTAACGTTTCACAAGAAATATATTATTTTTGCAGTTTAAAACGCATCCCTTATTATGGAAAAGTTACTCTCGCCGTCATTATTGTCGGCTAATTTTGGAAATCTTGGGGCAGATATTGCTCTTATTAACTCAAGTGAAGCCGACTGGTTACACATTGATATTATGGATGGTGTATTCGTTCCGAATATATCGTTTGGTTTTCCTGTATTAAAGTATGTATCCCAACTATCTACAAAACCATTAGATGTGCATTTAATGATAGTAGAGCCCGATAAATTTATTCCAGAGGTAAAAGCATTGGGTGCAAAAATTATGAATGTACATTATGAAGCATGTACTCACTTACACCGTACCATACAACGTATTCACGATGCTGAAATGTTAGCCGGTGTAACCTTGAACCCTCATACTCCCATAGAACTTCTTAAAGATATTATTTGCGATGTTGATTTAGTGTTATTAATGTCGGTAAATCCGGGATTTGGAGGTCAGAAATTCATTACGAATACATACGATAAAATTTTACGCTTGCGTAAACTTATTGAAGCGAGTGGTTCTAAAGCGCTAATCCAAGTAGACGGAGGAGTGAATTTGGAGAATGCAGCTCAGCTATATGAAACCGGCGCCGACTGTTTAGTAGCAGGTAATGCTATCTTTAATTCAGACAACATGATTGAAACTATTCATGCTTTTAAAGAGACTACTATATAAAAAGCGCAGAAAAGACAAATTACTTTAACCAAAACATCTAATATGTCAGTAATAATAAAACCAGTAGAAACGCGTTCAGACTTAAAAAAGTTCATCAAATTTGGTTCAGACCTTTTTGAAGGCAATCCATACTACTGCCCCCCATTGTTGTTCGATGAATACAATACTTTTAATCGTAAAAAGAATCCAGCATTAGATCATTGTGATTTCATAAATTTCATAGCCTATAAGGATAATAAAGTTGTTGGGCGTATTACGGGTATAATAAACCATATAGCCAATGAGACATGGAATAGAAAACGTTTACGTTTTGGATGGTTTGATTTTATTGACGATATGGAAGTCTCTGAGGCTTTGCTACAGGCCATAGTAAACTGGGGTAAGGTACATGGTATGGACGAACTAAATGGTCCGCTTGGTTTTACCGATTTTGACCACCAAGGTTTATTAATAGAAGGTTTTGAATATAGCTCTCCCATGGCTTGTTTATATAACTATCCCTATTATGCCGACCATCTTGAGGCCTATGGGTTAAAGAAAGAGATAGACTGGATAGAGTATCGTATTTATACTCCCGAAGAGGTTCCGGAGCGAATGAATAGAATTGCCGAGGTGGTAATGCAACGTAATGAGTTGAATATTGTAAAAGTTAAGAACTCAAAAGAGCTCAAGAAACGATTTGGTTATGAGTACCTTGATGTCATTGATCAAGCATATCGTCCCATCTATAACTTCCAACCATTGACCGATAAGCAGAAGATGTATTATGCCAAGATGTATTTTAGCATAGTAAATTATGACTTTGTAACCATTGTTACCAATAAGAAAGGTGAGGTAGTAGGAATTGGTGTTGGCATGCCCGACATTTCCGATGCTTTGCGTAAAAGTAAAGGTAAACTCTTCCCTACCGGATGGTATCATTTAATAAAGGCACTAAAAACCAAAAAGATGCCAGTATTTGATTTACTTTTAATAGCAGTACGTCCAGACTATCAGAACAAGGGAGTAAATGCTCTATTCTTCTACGACCAGATTAAATATTTCATTAAATATGGTGTAGAGTATTCAGAAACCACAGCAATACTTGAGACAAACAGTAAAAACCAAGCCAATTGGGATTATTACCGTCGAGAGCAACATAAACGCAGACGCGCATATATAAAATCTATATAAAAAGCTATTTAAAAGGGCGGCACCATTCATTTGGTGCTGCCCTTTTTTATTGTTTTGCATTTGAAATATTACTGATAAATTAATATTAGACAATTATAATTTAGTTGAATATAATATATAGTTCTTTATTTCGGCTTATGTTTTGCAATAATGCCTATAAAAGTATAGTTCTTTAAAGTTTAAGTTCTAACAACTTAACAGTTAAATTGAATACTCAATATATTATTCACTAAATATTTTCAACCATGAGAACAAAATTATTGTTAGTAATAGGTTTACTTGCGTTTATCACATCGGGCAATGCTCTTAACGAATCATCCAACACAAAGATTGATGAGGATGTTAAGACACACAGTTTCTTAAAGAATTTTGAGGTGGACTTTTATGGTTTTGTCCGTAATGATTTCACTTACGACTCCCGCCAGAACTTACAAGGATTAGATGGTCTTGTAGAATTTATTCCATTACAGCCCAATTATAATGCTTTTGGTGCAGACCTAAATGCCATTCCAATGACACGTTTTCTCGCCATAAGCACACGTTTAGGGATAGATTTATGGGGTCCTACCATTTGGGGTGCAAAATCCAATGCCCGAATAGAGACCGACTTTTGTGGTTTTAGTGGCAGTGGCACTATGCTACGCATAAGGCAAGCATATTTAGCTCTATTTTGGGAACATAACCAGCTTCTTGCCGGGCAAACATGGCACCCAATGAGTGGTGACTTAATGCCCGATATATTTAGTTTGAGCGCTGGAGCACCTTTCAATCCTTTTAGTCGCTCGCCAATGATACGCTACCGTGGCGGTAATGATCACATATTATTCACTGGCGCTGCTATATGGCAGTTCCAATATGCCTCTACCGGACCTCAAGGAAGTTCTTATAACTATTTGAATTATGGTATGGTCCCTGAACTTTATGTTGGTTTAGAGTATCGTTCAAAAGTGTTCAACATTGGTATTGGTGGCGAGTATGTATACATTCGTCCTTGCGTAACTGCCGAGTTAGTTTACGATACAGACAAAAAGACAACCGTTAAGGTAACAGATTACTTAAGTGCCATAAATGCAATGCTATACTTATCTATTACAAAAGATCATTGGGCATTTAAAGCAAAAACTTTCTATGGGCAAAATAGTTCACAATTCTTAATGATGAGTGGTTATGGTGTATCTAAAATTAACGATAATGGAAGTAGAGAATACTCCCCTCTTACCAGCAGTTCTACTTGGGCCACCATTTCTTACACCAATAAGTGGAAAATAGCCATCTTTGGTGGTTATATGAAAAACCTTGGTGCAATAAAAGATTTTGTAAGTTTGGACGATATCTATGTGCATGGTTTTAAAAACATAGATCAGATGTATAGAATATCCCCATCGGTAGCTTATGTATGGAAAAAATTAGAAGCAGGAATAGCGTATGAACTTACGGCCGTGGGGTATGGAAGCACACAATTATCGGGAAAAGTAACAGATGCTAAATTTACATATAACAATAGAGTGAACGCTGTTA
>CAMTOX010000061.1 GCA_947074225.1 uncultured bacterium | reverse complement strand
GATCGGCAGTACAAGACAGAAAGAGCCCACAGACATCAACTGTCCATGGACTCCTTCTATAATTATAGGGTTATAATAGTCGGGTATAACTATAGCGCTTTAGGTTACGCCTCGCCAACAAACTCTGCCATACAACGGCGATAAGCCTTAACAGGATCTGCCGCAGCAGTAATAGGTCTGCCCACTACAATATAATCAGTACCTATCTCTCTTGCACGAGCAGGAGTGGTAATACGCACTTGGTCGCCTACTTCACCATCGGCAAAGCGCACCCCGGGAGTTACGGTCATAAACTCACTTCCACAAGCCTCTTTAACCATACCGGCCTCAAGGGGTGAACACACCACTCCATCTAAGCCAGCCTCTTTAGCATTGCATGCATAATGAACTATAGTATCATTAATAGTTGCATTAATTAACAAATCCTTTTGCATACGCTCTTCACTAGTTGAGGTAAGTTGCGTTACTGCAATAAGTAGTGGACGAGTGCCATCGGCACGAGTCAAACCCTCTAAAGCAGCACGCATCATCTCAATAGTACCGGCTGCATGTAGGTTACACATATCGACATCTAAGCGTGAAAGCACCGACATAGATTTCTTTACCGTATTAGGAATATCGTGCAACTTTAAGTCTAAAAAGATACGATGTCCACGCTCTTTAATAGCCTTTACAATAGCAGGACCCTCGGCATAGTAAAGTTCCATACCTATCTTTACAAATGGTTTCTCATCTTGAAATTTATCAAGAAATTGGAAAGTCTCTTCGGCACTGCTAAAATCGCAGGCTATAATTACATCACGTTTCATATATAATGTTTGTTTTGGTCTAAAAATATAATTTTATGCACTCTGTTATACAATACCAATAATATCAGATAGTTTAGTAATACCCAAACGCTCCATCTCTATTGGTAAGTTCTCAATAATCTCTTTACAAGCATATGGGTTTTTTAAATTTGCCGATCCCACCTGCACTGCTGTAGCACCTGCCATCATCATCTCGATAACATCGGCTGCTGTCGACACTCCGCCGCAACCCATTATCGGAATATTACAAACCTTGCTTACCTGATGCACCATACGCACCGCTACTGGAAATACGGCAGGACCAGAGAAACCACCCATTACATTAGCAATAACCGGACGACGACGTTTCAAGTCAATACGCATACCTAACAATGTATTGATTAAACAGATACCATCGGCACCTGCCTCCTCACAAGCTTTTGCAATAGAGACAATATCTGTAACATTAGGAGTGAGTTTAATAAACACAGGTTTTGTTGTTACCGCCTTCACCGCTCGTGTTACTTCGGCAGCAGCCTCAGGAGAGGTGCCAAAGCTCATGCCACCATGTTTCACATTCGGACAACTTACATTAACCTCTATAATTCCAACCTGCTCTTGCTCATCTATACGTTCACAACAGTAAACATACTCCTCTAACGAGAAGCCACTAATATTTGCTACTACCGGTTTATGAAAATAGGCTTTCATAGCAGGAAGTTCATGCGCAATAATTGCTTCAATGCCTGGATTTTGCAACCCTACAGCATTAATCATTCCTGATTCACACTCCGCAATACGAGGCGTGGGGTTACCAAAACGGCTATCGCGTGTGGTTCCTTTAAAAGAGAAAGAACCTAAGATATTAATATCGTAGAACTCTGAAAACTCCTTACCAAAACCAAAGGTACCACTGGCAGGTACTATGGGATTATCCATAGGCATACCTGCTAAGTTTACCGATAAATCTATACTACTATTCATAGTCTCATTTTTTTCAATATACTCCATATATTAATCCCAAATCACCTCTTCTTTAGTAAATACCGGGCCCTCTTTACATACACGTTTACTACCATTCTTAGTCATCATAGAACAGCCCACGCAGGCACCAAATCCACACCCCATACGCTCCTCAAAGCTATATTGTCCTTCGGTTGGAGTCATTGCGGCCACAGCTTTTAACATAGGTAGTGGACCACAAGAGTACACATAATCGTAAAGTACATTATTTGCCGCCATAGCATCGGTCACAAAACCCGGGGTTCCTCCGCTACCATCGGCAGTAGAAACAAACACCTCAATGCCTAAAGCACAAAACTCATTAAAGTAAAAAGCTTCATCGGCAGTGTTGAAACCCAATATCACAGTAGGTCTTTTTCCTTCGGCAATAAGTTGCTTACATAACTTATAGAGCGGTGGCACCCCTACGCCGCCACCAACCAATAATGGATGACGTGTACGCACAGAGGTATCAAAGCCATTACCAAGTCCGGTCAATAAATCCAACTCCGTACCCTCACACAAGACACTCATCAGGTCCGTACCTTGTCCCACTACTTTATAAATCAAAGTCAAGGTTGTTTCATCCCAATCGCAAACAGAGATTGGACGACGCAAATAAAGGCCCGGAAGCTCCACTTCTACAAACTGACCCGGATGGGTAATATATTGAGTGTCGCCCTGCAGAACCATGCAGTAAACCATTGGGGCCAACTCCACATTCTTTTGAATGATATATTGGTTACGTTTAAACATAATTTCGGTAATGAATCCCGATGGTACAAAATAGAAACTATTTTATGCCATCGGGTATAATTGTTAACTCTTAATTATTCAGCATCAATGGTCGAAACGCCTAAAGTAGTCTCTTCAAGAACATCTAAAAGTACACGTACAGTCTCCAATGAGGTAAACATAGAAACATTATTCTCTACTGCACAACGACGTATCTGATAACCATCGCGAGTGGTAGAGGTATGATTAATATCTACAGTATTGATTACATAGTTTACATGACCTTGACGTAACGCATCAAAAAGCTCCGTCGAACCTTCACTCAATTTAGCGCGGCTACGTGTACGAATACCATTATGACGTAAGAAATCGGCTGTACCTTTGGTAGCTTCAATATTGAAACCTAAATCGTAGAAACGTTTAATCAATGGTAAAGCACGCTCTTTATCACAGTCGGCAATGGTAGCAAGCAAAGTTCCATAGTTGGCTACCGTCATTCCCGACGAGCGTAAAGCCTTAAACAAAGCACGCGTTAACTTGTTGTCATAGCCAATAGCTTCGCCGGTAGATTTCATCTCTGGCGACAAATAGGCATCCATACCTCTAATCTTCGAGAAAGAGAATGCTGGCGCTTTTACATACCAACGTTTCTTTTCTTCCGGATAGACCTCTGTATAACCTAAGTCGTGAAGTTTGCCACCAAGTATCACTTGTGTTGCAATGTCGGCCATAGGTACTCCGGTAGCCTTACTCAAGAAAGGTACAGTACGACTTGAACGAGGGTTCACCTCAATAACATATACATCGTCTTTATCGTCGGCAATAAACTGAATATTATATAAACCTATTATACCAATCTCTTTACCCAAGCGAATGGTATAGTCTAAAATCTTATCTTTAACCTCTTGCGACACGCTAAAAGTTGGGTAAACCGAAATACTATCGCCCGAGTGGATACCCGTTTTCTCTACGTGCTCCATAATTCCAGGTACAAAGACATGGGTACCATCGCAAATGGCATCTACCTCAAGCTCTTTACCCATAATATATTTATCTACAAGCACCGGTTGCGAAGTATTCACCTCTACCGCTGTCTGTAAATAATGCTTTAAAGCTTCGGTATTATTCACTATCTGCATAGCTCTACCACCAAGCACATAACTTGGGCGCACCAGTACAGGATAGCCAATACGTTCGGCCACACGAATACCATCTTCAATGGTAGTAACAGCTTCACCATTTGGCTGAGGAATTCCTAAAGAAGTCATAATTTTCTCAAAGCTATCGCGGTTTTCAGCATTCTCAATTGCCTGAACATCGGTACCAATAATTGGCACACCCAAACGATGCAATGGCTCTGCTAAGTTAATAGCTGTTTGACCGCCCAATGAAACTACAATACCCTCTGGATTCTCCAAATGAATTACATTCATTACATCTTCAATGGTCAACGGCTCAAAATAGAGCTTATCGCTAGTAGTATAGTCGGTCGATACTGTTTCTGGATTATTGTTAATGATGATGGACTCATAACCTGCTTTATGAATACTCCATATAGCATGTACGGTAGAGTAATCAAACTCAACACCTTGTCCAATACGTATAGGTCCCGATCCTAACACAATAATCTTCTTCTTATCGCTCACTACCGATTCATTCTCCTGCTCATAGGTCGAATAGAAGTAAGGCACATAAGAACTAAACTCGCTAGCGCAAGTATCAATCATCTTATAAACCGGGAATAAATTATGTTCTTTACGGAAGTTAAAGATACCAAATTCATCACTACGCCAAAGTTGGCCAATGAACTTATCGCTAAATCCCATGATTTTAGCATCACGTAATGCCTCTACATCAAAAGGTTTTGCATACAACTCCTTCTCAAACTCTACTATATTTTTAAACTTCTCAAGGAAGAACATATCTATTTTTGTAGCGTTATAAATCATACCAAGGTCTACTCCTTGACGAATTAATTGCGCTATAGCATATAAACGATCGTCGGTTGCTGTACGAATATACTCCAACAGTTCAGCATTCTCCATTCCGTCAAACTTCTTGTGGTATAGGTGACACACTCCTGTTTCTAATGAGCGCACCGCCTTTAACAAGCTCTCTTCTATGGTACGTCCCACAGCCATCACCTCACCTGTAGCTTTCATCTGTGTACCTAAGCTGTTTGAAGCATCGGCAAATTTATCGAATGGGAAGCGTGCAATTTTTGTCACCACATAGTCTAGAGCGGGTTCAAAACTTGCCGGAGTATTTGCAATTTGAATCTCGTCTAAGCGTAATCCCACAGCAATTTTTGCACTTACACGAGCAATAGGATAACCAGTGGCCTTTGAAGCAAGTGCCGAAGAGCGACTTACACGAGGGTTCACCTCAATTAAATAGTAATTGAAAGAGAGTGGGTCTAGGGCAAACTGTACGTTACAACCACCCTCAATTTTCAACTCACGAATAATCTTTAGAGCACTATCGCGTAGCAATTGATACTCTTTATTGGTCAATGTTTGGCTCGGAGCCACAACCATAGAGTCGCCGGTATGCACCCCTACAGGATCAATATTCTCCATATTACATATGGTAATGGCGGTATCGTTACTATCGCGCATCACTTCATACTCAATCTCCTTAAAGCCTTTAATACTTTTCTCTACCAACACTTGGTGTGTTGGCGACAAAGAGAGTGCATGTCGCATTACTTCGCGTAACTCCTCTTCATTGTCGGCAAAGCCACCGCCGGTACCACCCAAGGTAAATGCCGGACGTAACACCACCGGATAACCAATCTTTTCGGCTGCCTCAATACCCTCTTTCATAGTATTAGCAATTACAGAAGGTAACACCGGTTCGCCAAGCTCTTCACAAAGAGCTTTAAACAACTCACGGTCTTCAGCACGTTCAATACTCTCAAAAGAGGTACCTAAAATCTCAACATCACACTCCTCAAGAATACCTTTCTTTGCCAACTGAACCGCTAAGTTCAAACCTGTTTGTCCACCTAGACCTGGTACAATAGCATCCGGACGTTCATAACGAATAATTTTGGCTACATATTCCAATGTCAATGGCTCCATATACACTTTATCGGCAATGTGTGTATCGGTCATGATTGTGGCAGGATTTGAGTTTACCAAGATTACCTCGTAACCCTCTTCGCGCAAAGCTAAACAAGCTTGTGTTCCTGCATAGTCGAACTCGGCTGCTTGACCAATCACAATTGGACCCGAACCGATTACCAACACCTTCTTAATATCTTCTCTTTTTGGCATATATCTTTTTTTGCTGTAGTTTCTTATTAGTAGACTCTTATGGTTATTTGTTATTTTGCATCATCTCAATGAAAATGTCGAAAAGGTAGTGACTATCCTGAGGACCTGGGGCACTTTCAGGGTGATACTGCACACTAAACACTTGATCTTTTAGTGAACGAACACCCTCTACCGTATTATCAAGAATATTTAAATGAGTTGCCTCAAGACCTGTATTCTGTAACGACTCCTGACGCACTGCAAAGCTATGATTCTGACTTGTTATCTCTACTTTATCATTCAACAGATTCTTTACCGGGTGATTACCACCACGGTGTCCAAACTTTAATTTATAAGTCTCGGCACCATAAGCCAATGAGATAAGCTGATGTCCTAAACAGATTCCAAAGATAGGTAACTTTCCACGCAACTCACGTATCACCTCAATCACACTCTTTACATCTTCTGGGTTTCCAGGACCATTAGATAAAAATAGACCATCTGGCTGGAAAGCCATAATCTCTTCGGCAGTGGTGTTATGAGGCACCACAGTAACATTACACTCTTTCAAATTCAATTGGCGAATGATATTATATTTTATTCCGCAGTCTATGGCTATCACCTCATACTTATGATTTGGTGTACGACTAAACCAACGCTTTCTACAACTCACACGAGCCACCTGATCTGTAGGCCATGCTGTAGCAGCCATCTTAGCCAAAGCCTCCTCAACCGGAGTATCGACCGATGTTAACAGCACACGTTGACTACCCTCATTACGGATAATACGAGTCAACATACGCGTATCTACACCACTAATACCAGGAACATTATGCTCCTCGAACACTTCGCTCAAAGTTTTTGTATAACGGAAGTTACTTGGTACATCGTTATATTCACGCACTATCAACCCACCTATCGATGGAAATTTAGTCTCATAATCCTCGTCGGTAATACCATAGTTACCAATTAGCGGATAGGTCATCACTACCATCTGATCGGTATAACTTGGATCGGACATGATTTCCTGATACCCCACCATAGAGGTATTAAACACCACTTCATTAATCACTTCGCGGTCGGCACCAAAGCCGTAACCGTAAAATTCCATACCATTTTCAAGTACAATCTTCTTCGTGTAAGGTTTCATATAATATTTATTCTGTTTCTTTCTAATTTCAATTCTGCTGCTTAGACTCTCTTTACAGAGTACTAGGTTTGTACACCACTACCCCATTATACACTGTCATCAATGTCTTACCCATCACTTCCCAACCTTCAAAAGGCATTGCCTTACCCATTGAGAAGAAGTTTGCACGCTCTATTTTATAACTACTTTGCAACTCCTTTAACGTAAAATTTGCCAATTGACCCACCTGAACCTCTGCCGGAAATTGGAAACGCTTACGTGGGGCTACCACCATTAATTCTATAAGGCGCTCCAAAGAAATTATATTTTTCTTTACCAAATGGGTATAAAGCAATGCAAAAGCGCTCTCTAATCCCACAATACCAAAGGCACTTTTGCTTAACCCACAACTCTTCTCATCGGCCGAGTGTGGCGCATGGTCTGTAGCAATCATATCTATTGTTCCATCAATAATTCCTTGAATTAATGCATCTCTATCGTCCGATGCACGTAAAGGGGGGTTCATTTTGAAGCATCCATCCTCTTGCAAATCCTCATCGCACAGAAGTAAATAGTGTGGAGCTGTTTCGCAAGTAACATTTACACCGTCGGCCTTAGCTCGGCGTACCAACTCTACCGTCTCTTTGGTAGATATATGACAGATGTGATACGCACATCCAGACCCTTTCACCAGTTCTAAATCGCGCTCCACCTGTTTCCATTCACTTTCACTGCATATGCCTTTATGTCCATGTTGCGCCGCATAAACGCCCTCATGAATATAACCTCCATGCAACAACGACTCATCTTCACAGTGCGCCACTATCATTCCACCAAGTTGCGCCACCTGCTTCATCGCCTCGGCCATTAGCTCTCGGCGTTGTACGCCACGCCCATCGTCCGAGAATCCGCACACCTTAGGTTGCAAAGCTTTAAAGTCGACCAATTCACCCTCACCTTTCTGTCCTTTAGTAATACAACCATAAGGCACCACTGGTATATAAGCGTCGGCTTGAATCATTTCCAATTGTTGCTGTAATGTATCGGGAGAATCGGGTGCCGGATTCAAGTTCGGCATAGAACAAACTAAAGTATATCCGCCAGCTGCAGCTGCCATAGTACCGGTAGCAATAGTCTCCTTATATGAGAAACCGGGTTCGCGCAAATGAACATGCACATCGGCCAATCCAGGCATCAAAACACACCCCGAAGCATCAAAAAGAGCTTCTCCATTGGCACCTTGCAACTCACCCATAGATGTTATCACACCATTCTCAATACGCAAATCTACCTTTTGGAGTTTTCCACCGGTATACACTTCCGCACCTTTTACGAGGAGACTGAGTCTTTCTTTATTGTTCAAACGCTTTAACACAATTATTTTGGTTTTAATTTATGGCTATTACCTACAAAAAAAAGAGCAACTATCCTATAAATAGTTACTCTTAATATAAATATATACTTCTCGAAAATAAAACAGTTTGACAAGCAATGCTCTGGGCAATACCTGACTGTAACTGAAGCTTTCGGAAGTTAAATCGCATTGGTTTCTTTGCTATTATTATTTGAGTGCAAAATTACGATTTTTAATCATGCAGAACAAGTAAAATTAACAAGATTTACAGCATCCTCCTATGTTAAATATTAATTGTTAATATTATAATAAAAAAAGAAGAAATATAGTTAAATTTTAACTACACTACATCCACCACATCCTCATCATGTTCATTATAAACAAACATCCCAAAGAGACCATTCCCCCCCCCTTTATATCTT
>CAMTOX010000060.1 GCA_947074225.1 uncultured bacterium | reverse complement strand
TTATTCCTTTTTGATATTAAAAATAGTGTTGATAACTTTTTTGTGGGGAAAAGTGGGTAAATGTGTAGAATGTTGTATCTTTACACCATAAATAGAATTATAATAGCTATGAAATCGTTTATCGGAAATATTGAAGCAAAATTAGATGCAAAAGGTCGGGTGTTTGTGCCTTCGGCCTATCGCAAACTTTTGCCAGAGAGTGAACGTGAACGCATTGTCATGCGTATGGACCCGGATAATGCTTGTTTAGTATTATACCCAGAGGGTGTGTGGGAGCAAAAGGTGCAACAGCTTCAAGAATCGTTAGATGAGTGGGATGCTGATGATCAGATGCTTTTGATGCAATTTGTAAGTGATGCTGAATGGATGGATTTAGACTCGCAAGGTCGTATTTTAATTCCTAAACGTTACTTGCAGGCTATTGATGCTAGTCAAGAATTATTGTTTGTGGGTATGTTGAATCGTATTGCGATTTGGGATCGTCAAGCTTATGAGGCTGCGCGTTTGTCGCGTGAGTCGTTTGCAGAGCGTTTGAGTGTTAAGATGAAACGCAAGGTAGATTAATTTTAATCAAATAAATGGAGGAGAGATTATGTATCATGTACCAGTGATGTTGGAAGAGTGTTTACAGGGATTGGATATAAAACCTAATGGCATTTATGTAGATTTGACTTTTGGTGGCGGTGGTCACTCACGTGCTATACTCGACCGTTTAGGTAGTGAGGGGCATTTGTTCTCTTTCGATCAGGATTTAGATGCTTTGAAGAATGCTTTCGACGATAAACGTTTTACGTTTGTTAGAAGTAATTTTTGTTATCTCTATAACTTCTTACGCTACTATGGTGTTGAAAAGGTAGATGGTGTGTTGGCTGATTTGGGAGTCTCTTCCCATCACTTAGATGATGATGCGCGAGGTTTCTCATTTCGTTTTGAAGGAGAGTTGGATATGCGTATGAATCAAAAAGCTAATCGTACAGCAGCCGATATTTTAAATAACTACGATGAAGAGGCTTTGGCTAATGTGTTTTATTATTACGGCGAATTAAGTAATGCACGTAAGTTAGCGCGTGTAGTGGTGCGTGAACGTGAGGTTGAACCTTTTGGCGATATAGCACGTTTTATTGAGGTTATGAAGTCTTACTTCCCTCGCGAACGTGAGAAGAAGGATTTGGCTCGGGTGTTCCAAGCTTTACGAATTGAGGTGAATCGCGAGATGGATGTTTTAAAACGTATGTTGACTCAGATTCCTGATGTTTTGAGTGAAGATGGACGATTGGTGGTGATGACCTATCACTCGCTCGAGGATCGATTGGTGAAGAATTATATGAAGAGTGGTAATTTTGAAGGTAAACCAGAGAAAGACTTTTATGGTAAAGTAATATCTCCGTTAAAAATGCTGAGCAATAAAGTGATAACAGCATCGGAGAAAGAGGTTGAAGAGAATCCGCGTTCAAGAAGTGCAAAGTTGCGTATTGCAATAAAAAATAGTTTATAACGGATATGGCTGTTAATTTAAAAGGTTTCGATGTTTCTAAAACGGCTGAGAAGATAAAGCCATTGATGGGAGATCTGATGACGGGAAATGTCTTAGTGAAAGATAGATTCCAGAAACAGATTCCTTTTGTGGTGTTTCTATTGATGCTCTCCCTCTTTTATGTTAATAATCGTTTTTCCTACGAAGAGGAACTTAGAGATATGAATCGTTTGAAAGCAGAATTGGTCGATAAGCGTTATCGTTCGTTGACTATTTCAAAAGAGTTGATGGATATGGGTAGACAGTCGCATATTCAACAGCGATTAAAAGCAAAAGGAAGTGATTTAGGAGAAGCGATTACACCTCTTATAATAATAAAGGAGTAATAGTATGGCAGGTAGAAATACATTGATAAATAGGTTTAAGTGGATTTATTTAACCTTAGCATTATTATTTATAGTTGCGATAGGGAAGATTATATACATTCAAGTATTTGACTATGAAGGATGGATGAAAGAGGCTAAACGTTATCAGATGAATGAACGCCCGATAAATCCAAACCGTGGTAATGTATATGCTTGCGATGGTAAATTGGTGGCCAGTACTATTCCTTATTATATGGTCTTTATGGATATGAAGGCCGAACCTTTACATAGTAAAGGTGGAGAATATTATAAAGATAATATCGATTCATTATCTCTATGTCTTTCAAAACACTTTGGTGAGTATAGTGCAGCAGAGTATAAGCGTCGGATGAATGTAGCTTATGCTAATGGAAACCGTAATTATAAAGTATTGTCTCGGAAAATCTCTTATATTGAGATGCAGACTTTAAAAACATTCCCTCTCTTTAGGGATGGTCGTTTTAGGGCTGGATTAGATCCTAATGAGATGGTAAATTATCGGAATGGATTGAAGTTGAGACAGCTAGAGAATCGTGAAAATCTATTTGGTAATCTTGCCGGACGTACCATTGGTAATGTGTATGGTGCTGGTATGGGTGGCCAATATGGTTTAGAGTTAGGTTATGATTCACTCTTAAAAGGTATACCTGGTGTGGAACAACGTACACGAGTTGGTAATAACTGGATATATGTTACTTTACAAAAGCCTATTGATGGCTATGATGTTGTAACAACCTTAGATATGAAGATGCAGGATGTGGCCGATAAAGCATTACGCGATATGTTAACTCAAATAGATGCGGCTATGGGTTGTGTGGTGTTGATGGAGGTGGCAACTGGCGAAGTGAAGGCATGTGTGAACTTATCGCGTGTTTCAAAAGGCGACTATCGTGAGCAGTATAATATGGCAGTAGCCGATATGTCGGAACCTGGATCTACATTTAAGACAATGTCCTTAATGATGGCTTTAGAAGATGGTGTATGTAAAATTACAGATTCTGTAGATACGAAGAATGGACAATATACCTTCTATGGAAGTAATATTAAAGACCACAATTTTAATAAAGGTGGGTATGGGAAAATCTCGGTAGCCGATGTCTTGGCTTACTCCTCAAATGTAGGTGTAATGCGTATCATTGATGAGAATTATAGTAAAGATCCAGGGAAATTTGTAGATGCTATTTATGGTACAAAGATTACAGAACCTATGGATTTTGGTATTCGCGGAGCTGGTAAGGCTGAAATACGACACCCTAAAACAGACCCTAAACGTTGGTATGGAACTACCTTGCCTTGGATGGCAATGGGTTATGAAGTAAAGATTCCACCTATATATACATTGACCTATTATAATGCGATAGCAAATAATGGTAAGATGGTGAAACCACGTTTTGTGAAAGAGATATCCGAACAAGGTTCTACAGTAAAACGTTTCAATACTGAAGTAATCAATTCAAGTATAGCCTCGCAAAGTACTCTAAAAGATATACGCAGTATGCTTGAGGGTGTAGTGAGTTATGGCACTGGAAAACCTGTGAAATCGGACGTGGTTACTATTGCCGGAAAGACAGGTACAGCCCAAATTGGTTATGGTGGAGGTGATGGTAGAAAGACACACCAGATATCTTTTTGTGGCTATTTCCCCGCAGAAAAGCCCTTATATTCTGCTATTGTTGTAATACGTCAGCCACGTGTGGCAAATCCTTCGGCAGGAGGTATGTCGGGAGTTGTGTTTAAGAAGATTGCCGAGCGTATCTATTCTCAGGTGACACAGATTGAGGTTGATAAGATGTCACGTCAAGAAGAGGAGGTGTTGCCACGTATTGCATCGGGAAGTAGACAAGCATTGAGGTCGGCCCTCGATTTTTTAGATGTTGACTATCGGTTTGATAAGGCAGAGTGGATCTCAACTAGACAAGATGAACGTCTGCTCGTTGGTTCGGCAGTGGCATTACATGATGAGTTTGTTCCTAATGTTCTTCATATGGGAGCACAAGATGCTGTCTATTTAATAGAGAAGTGCGGAATGCACGTTCAAGTATATGGGAAAGGTAAAGTGGTTAGGCAGTCGGTAGCTGGAGGTAGTAAAGTAGTTAAAGGATCGACAGTAGTTCTGACATTGCAATAGAGAAATATGAAAAAGTTAAGCGATTTATTTAAGGGTTTGCCAACGTTGAATAGTTTCAACGGAGAGCTGATGATTAATAAGATAGTCTTTGATTCACGTAAGGTGGAACAAGGAGACCTTTTTGTGGCAGTGAAAGGTACAACAACCGATGGACATGCATATATAGATACAGCCATTGAATTGGGAGCTATTGCTGTGGTATGTCATGAGTTTCCAAAAGTGATCAATAGTGAGGTTACCTATATTTTAGTGACAGATAGTGAAGCTATACTTGGTGAGATAGCATCAAATTATTATGGAAACCCTTCATCGCAGTTAAAACTGGTAGGGGTTACAGGAACTAATGGTAAAACTACTGTAGCAACTTTGCTCTATGAACTCTTTATGAGCTTGGGTTATAAATGTGGACTTCTTTCAACGGTATGTAATTATGTTGATATGCATAAAGTGGAAGCTACTCATACTACTCCCGATGCTATACAATTAAATGCTTTATTGAGCGATATGGTTGAGGCTGGTTGCTCTTATGCTTTTATGGAGGTAAGTTCTCATGCTGTCTCTCAAAAACGTATTGCCGGACTTAGTTTTGCTGGTGCTATCTTCACAAACTTAACACGCGACCATTTAGACTATCATGGTACTTTCGATAATTATATCTATGCTAAGAAGGCTTTCTTTGATTTGCTACCCAAAGATGCTTTTGCATTAACCAATAGTGATGATAAAAATGGTATGGTAATGTTGCAGAATTGTTCTGCTAAGAAATATACCTATTCATTGCGCTCTATGGCAGATTTTAAAACACGTATTTTAGAGAATAGTTTTCATGGTATGTTGTTAACTATGAATGATCGTGAAATCTCAGTACCTTTTATTGGTCGCTTTAATGCTTATAACTTAACGGCAGTATTTGGAGCCGGCGTATTGTTAGGTGTCGATGCCGATGAGGTGTTGCAGCATATAAGTGGACTACAAGCAGTGTCGGGAAGATTTGAAACAATAGCCTCACCAGAAGGTTATATTGCCATAGTAGATTATGCTCATACTCCAGATGCTTTGACAAATGTGATAAATACAATAAATGATATACGCGAAGGCGCAGGAGAATTAATTACAGTGGTGGGTTGCGGCGGTAATCGCGACAAAGGCAAACGTCCAATAATGGCTAAAGAAGCTGTGAGTGGGAGTAATAGAGTTATACTAACTTCTGATAATCCACGTAATGAAGATCCACAAGAAATATTAAACGATATGCTTCAAGGTGTTGATGCAGCCTCTCGTCGTAAGGTGTTAGTGATTGCCGACCGTAAAGAAGCGATACGTACAGCCTGTACGTTAGCTCAGCGTGGCGATGTGATTCTTGTGGCTGGAAAAGGTCATGAAAATTATCAAATCATAAATGGTGTAAAGAACCATTTTGACGACCATGAAGTGATTGCCGACTTTATTGCAGGCAAATAAATCTGAATATTATACCTACCAATAAATATAAATAGCTATGTTTTATTACCTTTTTAATTATCTCGATCAGTTAAACTTCCCAGGTGCGGGTATGTTTAATTATATCTCTTTCCGTGCTGGCGTAGCTTTTCTACTGGCATTACTCTTCTCAACTCTTTTTGGACGTAAGATAATCAATAAGTTACAGGAGTTGCAGATAGGTGAGACGATACGCGATCTTGACTTGGAAGGTCAGATGAGTAAAAAAGGAACACCTACTATGGGTGGGGTGATTATACTTATGTCTATTCTTATTCCATGTCTTTTGGTTGGAGTATTAGACAATATCTATATGATTTTAATGTTAATAACAACTGTCTGGTTAGGATTGGTTGGCTTTGCCGATGATTACATCAAGGTGTTTAGGAAAAATAAAGATGGACTTCAGGGTAAATTCAAGATTATTGGTCAAATAGGTATAGGGCTTATTGTTGGTGTAACGTTATATGCTTCGCCCGAGGCTGTAATTGTTCAAAATATAGATAAAACAGTAGACGATTCAAACCATACAGAGGTGGTTACCTATAGCTCTCGATCGGAAAAATCTACTCAAACAACAATTCCATTCTTTAAAAATAATAACTTAGATTATGCCGATGCTTTTAGTTGGGCAGGAAAATATAAACAGCCTTTAGGTTGGTTATTATTTGTCATAGTAGTCATATTTGTGGTAACAGCAGTCTCTAATGGTGCTAATCTTACCGATGGTTTAGATGGCTTAGCTACCGGTTCCTCAGCAATTCAGGGGGCCACATTGGGTATCTTAGCATATGTGTCGGGTAATGTAAATTATGCCGGGTATTTAAATATAATGTATATTCCCGGATCTGGTGAATTGGTAGTCTTTGCAGCTGCTTTTATGGGTGCTACTATTGGTTTCTTGTGGTACAACTCATATCCGGCACAAGTATTTATGGGCGATACAGGAAGTTTAGCCTTAGGAGGAATTATCGCTGTGTTTGCCATAGCTATACATAAAGAGTTATTAATACCTATATTATCAGGTATATTCTTGGTAGAGAGTCTTTCTGTAATCATTCAGACTTTCTATTTTAAGATGACAAAACGTAAAACCGGTACAGGGCGACGTATATTTAAAATGGCACCATTGCACCATCATTTCCAGAAACCTGGTAATGCAGGTATAGATGCACGTTGGCAAAAACCTTTACAAGCTATTCCGGAATCTAAAATTACTGTACGTTTTTGGATTGTCGGACTTATCTTGGCCGCAATAACTATAATAACATTAAAGATCAGATAGATCAAATTTATATAGCATAGTATCATGAAAAGATTAGTGATTCTTGGTGGAGGTGAAAGTGGTGTTGGAACCGCTGTGCTTGCTAAAGCAAAAGGTTATGAGGTGTTTCTCTCTGATCGTTCAGAATTGAAAGATGATTATAGAAAGGAACTAAATGCCCATAACATACCTTATGAAACAGGTAAACATACCGAAGAACTTATTCTAAATGCCGATGAAGTTGTTAAGAGTCCAGGTATTCCTGATAAAGCACCTATAGTAGTGGCTTTACGTGAAAAAGGAGTCTCTGTAATATCAGAAATTGAATTTGCAGGACGTTTTACCGATGCTAAGATGATTTGTATTACAGGCAGTAATGGTAAAACTACTACAACAATGCTCACTTACCATATTCTTCAGAAAGCTGGATTAAAGGTTGGTTTAGCAGGTAATGTAGGGCGTAGCTTTGCACGACAAGTTGCAGAATGCAATTTTGATTATTATGTTATTGAATTAAGTAGCTTCCAATTAGATGGTATGTATGAGTTTAAAGCAGATATTGCTATTCTGCTTAATATTACGCCCGATCATTTGGATCGCTACGAATATAAATTTCAAAACTATATAAACTCTAAGTTTCGTATAGTTCAAAATCAGACCCAAGCCGATGCATTTATCTATTGGGCTGAAGATCCTGTGATAGCAAAAGAATTAGAGCATTTAAATATCAAAGCAAAACTTTGTGGTTTTGCACTGGAGAAGGGTCAAAATATTAAGGCCTACGTGGAAGATGAGAACTTAGTCGTTAACTATGAAAACTCACCGCTTATGATGCCATTATCAGAATTAGCGTTACAAGGAACGCACAATGTTTACAACTCTATGGCTGCCAGTTTAGCAGCTCAGATTATTCACATTCGTAAAGAAACCATTCGTGACTCTCTTTCCGGCTTTGAAGGAGTAGAGCATAGATTAGAGTATGTCGCTTCTGTTCGTGGAGTACGTTATGTAAATGACAGTAAAGCTACCAATGTAAACTCTTGTTGGTATGCATTGCAAAGTATGCGTACTCCAACAGTATTAATTCTTGGAGGTACAGATAAAGGAAATGATTATGCTGAAATAGCTGAATTAGTTCGCCATAAGGTGCATACACTTATTTTCTTAGGGGTAGATAATAAAAAATTAAATGACTTCTTTAAGCAATACCCCGATATTAAACGCTTTGATGTAAATTCAATGGAAGAGGCTGTAAAAAAGGCTTACGAAGTTTCAGATAAAGGAGATACTGTATTATTATCGCCTTGTTGTGCCAGTTTCGACCTTTTCCAAAATTATGAGGATAGAGGAAGTCAATTTAAGATGTGTGTGAAATCATTATAAGATTTTCTCTGTGGTATATTCTATTAAATTTAGGTTATGAGTAACTTTATAAAACGCAATCTAAAAGGAGATTCTGTGGTTTGGATGATTCTATTTTTGCTATTGGCAGTGTCGATAGTAGAGATGTTTAGTGCTTCCAGCTACTTGGTTTCACGATCGGGATCTATTTCAGGACCTATTGTACGTCACGTTATCTTTTTAGGGTTCGGCGTAGTACTCATCTTTGTGACGCAGCTCATTGAGATGAAGTATATTCGTATTTTAGGCTATTTAGGCTTAGGATTCTCTGTTTTGTTGCTCATATATACTCTCTTTAATGGTGTAAAACAAGCCGATGCAGCTCGATTCCTTGAAATTGGAGGTATTCAATTTCAGCCCTCGGAGTTTGCACGACTTGCTATTCTGATTGTTGCGGCCGACTTAATAGATAGATTTCAAAATAAAGAGTTACTGAAGAGCTATTTCTGGGTATTTCTATTACTAACTTATATTGTTTTTTTATTAATTGTATCATAAAACCTTTCTACTGCATTAATATTAGGGATCGTACTAACAGCAATTCTTTTTGTTGTCGTTGTGGCTTGTCGTATAATCGCACTCTTCACTA
>CAMTOX010000059.1 GCA_947074225.1 uncultured bacterium | reverse complement strand
AAATATATTGGCATTAAGAATCGTTATGTTGCAGATTCTCAAAGCGCAAATATAAGCATTTAATTTTTATTTCTCTCTCAAAATATATGGTTAATTGTTTGTAAACCAAAAGAGAACTGGTTGTTGATATTGTAGTTTCGTAATAAGTATTTGATAATAGCATACCCTCCAAATACTTGTAATAACATACCTGGTATTCCAATGCGGAAGTCTTGTACAGCTACTATAAAATCTTTTATTAAAGCCCATTCTACGAGTGTGCCGAAGATTTGATAACTTAATACTACCAACACCAAAATGCCAAGCGATAGTTTTCTGAAATAATGAGCTGCAAAACCTGCCGAGAGAGCTAAGAAAATAGATTTAGTAAGTATGGCAGGAAGCACAGCCAAAGGTGGCATGCCAAATAACAGATGGTTAATGATAGGCGATAATATAGCGGTTAATAAACCTACTTTCCAACCATATTTATAGGCTGCTACTAAAGTGAAAAAGTAGATGGGTAGGAATATGAAACCTCCTTGAGGCACTAAATGTGCTATTTGCGGTAATACAATATTGCCAGCTACAAATGCAAATGCTAGTAAATAGCTTTTCCAGTTGGTGTAATTAAGCGCATAAAGTTTCAATGTTGTTGTACTCATAATTGTGTTATTTTTGTTTTAAAATTTAAATTTTACTCCTCCCATAGCAGTGATACCTGGCATTGGGAAACCTTTGTTGATTTCGTATTGCTGGTTTAAAAGGTTCTCAGCTTTCACAAAGAGTTCTAGCCACTTTGTTGCAGCAAAGCTACCTCTAATATTCCAAAGCACAAATTGCTCTCTTTCTTGTGGATCTAAAGCAGTGTAAAGGCCATTAATATATTGAACTCCTGTTGAGGCAAACCACCTTCCTTTCTCAAAATCTAACCCTACATAGAGTTTATGTTCGGGCGATGCTAGGATAGGATTCTCCATGTGTAACCAACTATAGTTGGCATTTAAGGTAAACATCTTCAAGAAGTGGAGTGCACTTTGAAGTTCAATGCCATAGTTTTTAATAGCTCCAGTGTTAATGTTCATCATGCGTCCGTCGACAGGAACTGTCTGAATCATATTCTTTCCGTTGATATAGTATAGATTCACGCCATACATGAAACTCCCTTTAAACAAGCGTTGTGTCCAAGAGATGTCGTAATTCCACAAGCTCTCTGGTTGCAGGTTTGGGTTTTGGGGTGGGAACATATACATTTCGCGAATAGTAGGATTTCTAAATCCGCGACTTGCAATAAGTTTTATCTCTCCGGTTTGAATTGGATAAATAGAGGCTCCGAATTGCGGTATCCAATGGTTTCCTGTAACCGAATGGTGATCAAAACGTAGACCGGCATTTAATGTTATAATATTTGCTATGCTCTGTCGGTAATCAATATAACCGGCGATATTATATAGCGATTTATCAATAATTTGATTCTCACTACCATCTATATAGCTGTTCCACGCTATGCCACCAAAGTGTTGATAGTCTACTCCTGCCGTAACACGACTCCCTTGCCATAATATGACACTCTGATACCAATTGATACCCAACATTAGGTCTTGCGAATTAAAGAGATAATCTCTGGGAACTCCTCCCTCGTAATAGCCATCGTTAATGATATGTCGTCCCCAATTATAAAATGCTTTAAAAGCTCCAGAGGTTCTTTGATAACTATTTTCGAGCGAAATAGAGGCCATGCCACGTGTAATGTGCGAATCGTTTTGATATATAGGTCGTGATATTGTTCCTGGGTTTTGTGCATTAAAATGAGTAATGTTTACGTCGGCAAATAGATTCCAATGCTTATTGAATTCATATCCTGCTTTGGCAAAACCTCCATATTGTTCAAACTCCATATTAGGTCTATGTCCATCTGTTCGGTTATAGCTTCCTGAAGCTAAGGCCGAGAAACCTTTATAACGGTAGCGTAAAGTTGCATCGCTGTTTACAGTGTTGTATGAGCCATAGCTTGCTTTAATATGACCCTTAAAGCCATTATCTTTCTGTTGTTTGGTCAATATGTTGATAACACCTCCCATGGCATTAGAGCCGTAAAGTACAGATGCCGGGCCTCTAACTACCTCTACCCGTTGTGCAAGCATAGATTGGTAGGCATCGGCAATAGGGTGCCCCATGAGTCCCATATATTGGGGGTGCCCATCAATAAGCACTAACATACCTATTGTAGGACTTCCGCCAATGCCTCTCATGGTCATTCCTCCGGAACTACCCGTCGATACGCCATAGCCCATAACTCCTCTTGATGTTATAAACAGACTTGGAACTTGTTCTACTAATAGCGGTAGTAGTGATTGTTCTTCTCTTTTTTCAATTTGCGATTCGTTAATAGTACTGACGTTCATTGGAAGATGACGAATATCTACCTCATTGCGACTTCCGGTTACAACCACTTCTGGTATGTTCAGAGAGTCGCGATTAAAGGCTTCGGCTTTGCAATAAAGAGTATTAATAAATAAAAGAGCGCATATAATTTTGGTGTTTTTTGTTATTCTATATTTCATGTTATTTTGGAACTTCTGTTTGTTGTGAAGTAAGTGCTAAGGCGATGATATGCCCTTTCTCTTCTCAACGTATGGCTTAATTTCAGTGTTGTAAATCTCTTTACTAATAATACGATAATGTGGCGAGTATGCATTGCGGTACTGTGAGCTATGATGCCCAATATACTTTCCTTGAGCTAGACGCTCTTGTATCTCCTCTTTATCCTCGGCATAGTTAGGAAGAGAAAGGTCCATCTTGTCAATGGTCTGGATAATAGTATTCCATTCATTGCGCCACTCTTCAATAGTTATTGGTTTATGTTCATTAGCACTACGTATAAATGCATTGAGTAAAAGTATTTCGGGAATGGTACTGTCGGCCACTAAAGCTAAACTTACACGGTAGAAATTAGTGTCACAACCTGTAGGCTCTACTTGCCAAAGAGAAGAGAAATTACCCTCTTGTAGCTCTCTAGTTAAATATTGAGCTACACGATTAGTGTCGTTAACGAGATGTCCAGGACCTAAACGATCTTGGAAGAAACTCTTGTATATATCTTTAAGCGTAGACTCAGGGTAGCGACTCATCATTGCTTTGATACTACTTTCATAGCTCTTTTCGGAATCTTCATTGGTTTTCATATTCCAGAAAAGTGCTATGAAAGCAACAACGCATATAAATAATGGGCTAACTTTTTTGTTCATTGTTTCGCTCTTAGCTGTTTAATAAACGTATCTACTATACCATAAATCTCTTCAATGTTATTGGTCTCTGCAGTACGCTCCTCTAACGGACACCAACCATTGTTATTACGGTTAATGATGTGAGGTACTAATTCTGTATATAATACCTCAATATGATGCTTGTTGAAGAGTGCTAATGCACTCTGGCTGATAACCTCTGAAAAGACAGATTTAATGCCACCTTTTATAAGTAGTGCTGCTGCCGCTTTGCCTATTACTTTATCTGCAATCTCTGCTTCGTGCAAGAAATTATCATCGCTGTTTAATAGGTCGTATAGGTCGGCTACTCCACGTTGTGTAAAGGTACGTATCTTTCCATTTTGATTGATAACACAAGAGTATATGCCCAAGTGTAATTGGTCTATTATTAATTGCATCATTTTGTTCTATTCATTTTGGTGTTTAAACTATTTTATGAGCTCTATGTCCCTCGACATATATAGCGCTGAATGGTCGAGCAGGGCAAAGATATTCACATGCGCCACATCCGATACAACGTTCAATATTGACAATAGGTATGGTTCTACTATCCAATGATCCTTTATTGATTTCGACCATCTCTATAGCTCCTACAGGACAATGTCGTGCACAGTTGCCACACTCTACTTCGTCGGTTAAAACGACACAGTTCTCTTCAACCCATACCGCATGGCCTATTTGTGTAGAAGATTTATCCTCTTTAGTAGTTAGATGTATTGCTCCTGCAGGACAAATCTCTGAACAACGCGTACACTCCGGTCTACAGTAACCACGTTCGTAGCTCATTTCTGGTTGCATAAAGTTTAATAAAGTGGTCGAAGGACGGAGTACATCGTTTGGACATGCTGAAACACAAAGCTGACAAGCAGTACAGTGTAAAGTGAAATGACGAATGCTTTTACCACCTGCAGGTACAATTGGCGTGAGACGGTTAGGGATTTTCTTATCTTCAATAAATGCTAATCCTCCGTCTACTTTAGTCTCTTGAGCCTTTAATGTTGAGCTAGCTATGAGAGCTGTAGAGACAGCAAGCATGTTGCGGCGCGATTCATCGACTTTTTCTTCTTCACCCTTTTTAGGCTGTTTAATACTTTTAGCTGAATAGATGAGCGCTTTTTTATTGCATTTCTCTAGGCAGTTATAGCAGCTAACACAACGTGAATAGTCAATTTTATGGCTCTTCGGATCTATACATGACCCTTTACAATTGCGAGCACATAATCCACAACTATTACACTTCTCGGTATCTATACGCACTTTAAATAAAGAGATACGCGACACAAAACCAAGTATGGTCCCAACCGGACATATGGTGTTACAGTAGGTTCTTCCATTACGCCATGCTAAAACCATTAGAACGACTAAAGTTATAATGGCAACACTAAATGTCCCAATACTTTTTATCCAAACTTCTTTGTGATAGAAAGCATAGCTATCGGCACGTTCGGCAATTAAAGCAAAGAGATTATTTACCCATTGGTATAGTGGTGCTAATAAGTTTGATACCATGCGTCCATAAGCACTATAAGGTTCAAGTAGAGCAACAAAAGACCCTATTCCGGCAATAAATGCTACAATAAATAAACCAAGCATGGTATATCTAAGCCATGATAAAGCCTTAGAATAAGAGAAGTGGTTCTTCTTCTTATTAAATGATGATGTAATATCTTGAAATACTCCTAACGGACATATGATAGAGCAATAGACTCTTCCAAATAGTAATGTTAAGAGTATTAATCCTACAACTACTCCAATATTTACTGCTAATAGCGCAGGAAGAAACTGTATTTTAGCCATCCAGCCAAACCACAGATGAATAGTTCCTGTGAAATCTAGAAATAGAAGAGTTATAATGACAAAAAAGAAAGTAGCAAGAGCTATTCTGAATTTTCTTAGCATGTGGTTTATTTTAAAAGTTTTAAATCATTACGAAGCCATTTCTCTACTTCGGGTTCGGCTTCCCAAGCTGAGCTTCCGTTTACAAGGAATCCTTTTTGCGTTTTACAATCGGTGGTCTGTTTCTGGAAATCTTTGAAACATTGTTGTACGCCACCTCCACCATGGGTGCAGAATGGGATGACAGTTTTACCTGCTAGGTCTGTATTTTCAAGGAAAGTATTCAATACCATTGGCATAGTTCCCCACCAATTTGGAAAGCCGATAAAGATTACATCATAGCTTTCAATATTTTTGGGGCTACCTAAATAAGCAGGTCTAGCATTGCTTTCTTTCTCTTTTTTTGCCTCGTCAACACAGATGTTGTAGCTAGTTGAATAGGCCTTCTCTGGTACTATCTCAAAGATGTCGGCATTAATAAACTCTTTAATTTGGTAAGCAATCATCTTTGTGTTGCCCGACCAAGAGAAGTAAACTACCAATGCTTTTTGCGCTTGTAATGTGGTACTCATAGTTATCATTAAAATAAATGTCAATAATAAAGTGTTACGTTTCATAGTCGCGAAGTTTAGATTAAATACTATTTTGTTTTAATTGTTCTATATACTGATCTATACGCATTAATTCCGTAGGTATCTTAATGGCTTGCGGGCAGTGATGTACGCATTGATTACATCCAATACAGTGTGCTGCTTGACGAAGTTTAGGTACGCTACGATCGTATCCAACCAAGAATGCTTTACGTGCTTTAGCGTAGTTCTCATCTTGACTCGATTGAGGGAAGTTGTCCTCACATACGCACTTATTGTAATGTAAAAATAGGGTTGGTATATCGATGCCATAAGGGCATGGCATACAATATTTACAATCTGTACATGGAATTAAAGGGTATTCTACCATTAACCGAGCAGTGTCAAAGAGTAGCTCGAATTCATTCTCTGTTAGTGGTTCTAATGGTGCAAAGCTATTAATGTTATCTTGTAAGTGCTCCATATAGGTCATTCCGCTTAATACCGAGAGTACGCCAGGGTACGAACCACAATATCTAAATGCCCAAGAAGCAACGCTATCATTAGGACGTTGTTGTTTCAAGCGTCGAGCTAGGTAATCTGGAAGTTTAGCTAAACGTCCACCAAGTATTGGTTCCATAACTGTGGCAGGGATGCCGCGCTTATCTAATTCCCCAAGCAAATATTCAGCATTGGTATTTCTTGGATTTATCTCTTTAGCATGCTGCCAATCCACATAGTTAAGCTGTATAAGTACGAAATCCCATTTGTATTCGTCATGTTTTGAGAGCAAATAGTCAAATACTTCGATATCGCCATGGTAAGAGAATCCTAAATTACGAATCTTTCCTTTGCTACGCTCCTCAACAAGGAAGTCTAACATGCCATTATCTAAATATCGACCATGAAGATTTTCCATGCCTCCTAATCCTATGGCATGAAGCAGCATATAATCAATATAATCTACTTGTAGCTCTTCAAAAGAACGGTTGTAGATTCTCATTGAGGCTTCACGGCTCCATGTGTTTGGTGCAAAGTTAGAGAGTTTTGTCGATACATAGTACTTCTCGCGGGGATGGCGACTCAATGCTATACCGGTAGCACGTTCAGAGTATCCCTGCATATAAGCGGGGGAGGTATCGAAAAGGTTCACACCATGGGCAATGGCATAGTCTACTAATTCATTGGTAGCTTGTTGGTCTACAACATTACCATCGGCAGCAGGGGTGGGTAGTATTGGCAAACGCATCATGCCATAGCCTAAAAGCGACACTTTATCGCCTGTGCTTGGCGTAGTGCGGTAGGTCATTTTGTCGGTAGCTGGCTCTAAAGAAGCGTTGCCACCTCTTGTGGTGCCATTTGAGCTATTGCTATTACAACCAACCATCGCAAGAGTGCCGATGGCTAAACTGCCTCCTGTAACTTTCAAGAAGTCTCTACGGGTAATCTTTTTGGGTGTTTTATTCATAAATAATAATTATTTTGGTCAAAAACGGAAAAGTTCATTTTTTATCCGATACAAAGGTAATAGCTAAGAACTTTATGAACTTATACTTTTTACTTTTTGGCGTATACAAATTACATAGATTTAATCATAACCTATTTGAGTGGAGTTTTTAATTAACAAAGTTAAGATAATTTATTGTAATACGTCACATTTTTTATGCTATTCAATGATGTAATTGTCAATAAATAAGTGAGATGATTCTTTCATTGACTTATTTTCAAAATAAATACTCTAAAGTGTTTTAAGCTTTAGAGTATTATGAAATCATAGAATCAATCTATTCGCAAATCAACTATGAAATTTATATACTAACCAAACAATGCCATCGTTTAATGGTTCCATTTGTATGAGTTCTAAAGTTTGGTTACCGGCAGGCAACTCATTTGTAGTACCGCCCATAAAATCAAATATGGTAGAACTACCTGCTAAGCCATCTATTCCAGGGTAAATCATTAAACTCAGTTCATCTATTAATGACTCTTTAAGAAAGCTTCCATTTATAATTCCTCCTCCCTCTAAAATAAGTTTCTTGATATTAAATTCATGATAAAGAATATGCATGGCTAGCTTTATATCTTTACCTCCTTCGCCTGCAAAGAGGTATGAAATACCCATCTGTTGCAGGTGCTCCAAATACTCTTTAGAGACGCTTTGGCCCAAAATGGCAATAATATTCTCTCCATCGGCATGGTTCGTTGTATATTTAATGCTTCCTTTGGAATCGGCAATGATGGTTAAACGATTAGAATCTTTTGAGCCATGATGCGATTTAAAATCTCTATTTTCTGTATAACTATCGCTGGTAAAGGGAGCGTTGAAATAGTGTTTTTGTACAGTTTCTCGGCCAATTAATATTGCATCGGCATGAAAGTCGTTACTTATTTCGAAATAAGATTCAGATACAGTATCAAAATCTTTACCATTATAGGGTAAGGAGAATCTATCGCTATCTAAACGTCCATCCACAGAGCTCATCATATGGCATACGATATAGGGTTTATCCAAGTGTTTCATATCTGCTCTATTTTACGTATCCCTCTTTTTTAAGCCAATTTATTACAGCCTCTTTACTTGTTGCTGCTCTTTTGTTAGAGATTGCAGGCATTGGATTTACCTTTGCTTTAGGCTCTAGCTTCTCTATGGTTTTCACAGAATCATCAAAACCACTTCCGCCATGAGTTACAAAAGGAACTATGGTTTTGCCCGAGAAATCATACTGACGCATTAAGGTATATATCACCATTGGCATATCATACCACCAATTGGGGTACCCCACAAAAATAACATCATATTGCTCAAAGTTAGGGATTTTTGAAGCAATTTCCGGATAAACCTTATTCTCCTGTTCTTGTTTTGCATAGTCTATTAAGGCTTTATGTGTTTGAGTAGGGTATTCATGTTTGGTCTTGATCTCAAAAAGAGTGCCTCCGGTAGCTTGGGCTATCACCTCTGCAATATATTGTGTGGTGCCATACATCTTACCATCGACCAGTATTTTACTTGCTCCAGTAGATGCATCAATAGTATGACTCTCTGGAACAGAGAAGTAGGTAATTAAATAGTTATTCTTTTTTCCTTGACTAGCCAAAATAACTATAGCTAATGATATAAATAATAATACCAAATAGATTCTTTTTTACCTTGTATTTATTATTTATACACATGTTCTATTGTTATTCGTGATTTTTCCTATTCCTTCA
>CAMTOX010000058.1 GCA_947074225.1 uncultured bacterium | reverse complement strand
ATGTAAAATTATAGTAGAAAGAAAAAAGGTCAACTCATCTGGTGACGAAAATACCAAACAAAACTAGTCACACGACCATCAATCACACGATGTTAAGTGTACTAAGAATAAAAATAAAACCAAAAGGAATGGCACTTTTTTCATATGAGAGAAATAATCAAATGAATAAAATGAACTGCTATTTTACAAACCACGATAATTAGTTTTCACAACACCTACTTATCCCTATAAATTTCATCACCATCTAATTAACGATACTAATCTATAATAAAAACAAAAACAACACAAAAGAGTATCTTATAAAGATAACGAAATAAGATATTTAAATATTGTTCTATTATTAAAAAAGCATATCAAAATTATTATTTATATCATCTACAAAGAGATGATGTATATTAAAAAGAAACAAATTATCTACTCAATCATTTGAGAAGGTGTACTATGATGGATAAAGTAAAAGAGAGTTTTCGCACCTTAGTGTAAAAACTCTCTTTATAAGGAATCATATGCGTTTAGGCATCCTCAATAACTATTCAAAAGATTATTAGAATGGGTCATTGGCAATGAGCGTACATAACTTTCTGTCAAAACAAAATTGAATATGACCACCATTCTTTGTCCTTCATATGGATAGGGTGTAGAAAGATAACTCTCACTATTTAGGACACTATTTCCTATTTTGCTCTCTTCAATATAGAAGGTATCGCGTAGAGAAAAAATCACAGCTTTAGCATTCCAAAACGGTTCGTCGTCAATATCTGCAATTGTATACATTTGACCCATCTCTAATGCCACATCGTGAATTAATTTAGTTTCATAATAGACACCAATAACATCATTGTCCACATTAGTTAACCTATACAACTCATTGGCTTTCTCTTTACACGAAGAAAAAATTAGAACAACACTGACAAACACTATTATCCAATTATACTTTTTCATTTAAATATCTGTTTTGGTAACCACAATTAATATTCCCATAATTAATTTTATAAGGATAGACATTGCGTTTAAAACATCAATCTCCAATTCTCCAAATTCCAGGGAATAGCAAAGTATTTCATTAACTACATTTTGATACACAAAGATAAGAATATTTCATTAAAGAGGCATTATAAATGTAAAACAAATAGAAACCATAAAGTACTATAGCAATTATCAATAATAGCAACCAAACCAGTATAGATAGAAGTGCCATTTGGTAAGTAGCCTCCATGCACTTTGCTTGCACCTTGCTCGGAGCCAAGGTGCGAGCGAGGTGCGAGCAAAACGCATAGAAGGTAAGTGTAAAACACTAATTAGGGGTAGCTTAACACACTACAAACAGACTACTTAAAACCTCTCTATACCGATATGAATAGCAAACCAAAGGAACCTTACATAAACACCCACAAACACCTATATATCAACAAGAAACAAGAAGAAGTAAAACCTTTAACAGAAAATAATAGATATGGTATAAAATATGTAATTACTATTTAGCGTATATAATAATGATATTATATAGCGCCATGAATAACATATATTAATATTTATTGTTACCTTTGTAGTTAATGCCCAAACAACGAATGCCCAAACACAAACTAAAATTGGATAGCGAATACTTTATAGAGATAGTATTATCGCTATTTATTCTATGTCCAAACATCTTAGCATTGGCTTGTGCAACCGACCTTGGTGCTCCCCGTTTCCATATGAGTTATATAATGTATAGTGTTTTACTCTTTATCATTCCCTCTTTTTGGTTCACTTCGCGTTGGTTTTTCTATTTTGAAGGTATAGTCATGTTATTTGGTTGGGTAGAGATAGTACACTTAATGCTCTACGATGCAACTACATCTTTATTATTCATTCACACAATATTTTTAACAGAACCTCGCGAAGCCTTCGAGTTGTTCATATCGCTATGGCCAATAGTAATCATCATCTTACTGCTTTTATTTCTCTATTTTTATATTGTTCATAGATATGTAAAACCACGTATATTTTATCCCACTTGGGCACGTTTAGTATTTGGCATTAGCCTTCCCATTGTTGTAAGCATATGTTTTTTCTATGCCCAATGGCGTTCATACGACGAGACAGAATGGGATGCCATACACCGCGAGAACAACCGTAATAGCATGGTGGGTAGTTTAGAGAAATGTTTCCCTGCCAATCTCATTGTTTTAACTACCGAAGCCTTACAACAACGACGAGAGATAAAAGCTTATGCCGATAAACAAGCGGACTTTACTTTTGGTATAGATCCAGTGGGAATAGACAATAACTTAATAGTCATTTTAATTTTAGGAGAAACGGCGCGTTATGATCATTTTGGCATAAATGGCTATGAGCGTAACACCACCCCACTTTTGGCAGCAACAAGAAATCTATATAGCTTTGATAGTATCTACTCAATCTCAAACCTTACGGTTGTTTCTGTTCCGCACATTCTCTCTCGTGCCACCCCAACAAACCGTTCGATACTTGGTACCGAGAAGAGCATTGTTTCCGCATTTAAAGAGGCTGGTTATGCCACTTCCTGGGTAGCCAATCAAAGTTTAGGTAATCCAATGATTATGACCTCTACCATTGGAAGTGAATATATACACTACCTACCCAACGACCCAAAGAACATTAAAGATAGGGATGAATATTTAATACCATTAGTATTAAACCGCATAGACGCCATAGATAATCGCGCACAATTTATTACCATACATAGCATGGGTTGTCATTTTAAATATAACTGTCGTTATCCAAAAGAGTTCAAAAAGTTCCGACCCGACTTTGACGACGATGTTTCCATAAAGAATATTATTCCGGAAATAAAAAGAAAATCGTCGTTAACCTTCGATTCTAATAAAGACACGCGTGGATTAATGAACAATGTAAGGCAAATATTGGTAAATAGTTACGATAATTCTATTTGTTACACCGACTATTTTTTAAGTGACCTCATTAAGACGATTGAAAGTAATAAGCGCCCTGCTGTAATACTATACGTGAGCGATCATGGAGAAAACCTTCTAGACGATGAGAATAACATGATGCTTCATGGCAGTTATGAAGGGAGCTATTATGAATATCATGTACCATTATTGGTATGGACCTCAGATGCTTACATAGAGAAGTATCCGGAAAAAATTGAGCAATTACAGAAGAACAAAAAAGTGAAGCAAACCACAATGACCGTTTTTCATACCCTTATAGAATTAGGCGATATGTATTATGCCGATTTTGATCCAACATTGAGTATCTGCAATGAACTATTGCAACATCAAGATACAGTATATGGTTTAGATGCCAACTTAAAACTCAAGATTATTCCTACAACTCCATAAAGATGTCCGAAAAAGGATAAAAAACTAAAATAATATAAATAATAGTCGTTATTTTTACGATTAATATCTATTTATAATGTATCTTTAAACGTATTTTCAAAGATTACAAAAAGAAAAATATGAAAAAGAGTTTAATAATTATCTTACTCATTTATATCTTCTTGCCTCTCTCTTCACAAGAGCGTGATAAGATCACTTTAAACAATGTTTGGGCTTTTGGTGTCGGTAAAATGGAGTTATACGACTCTTACCTCTCTCCAGCACTTTACAGCGGACTTGCATACACTTGGGATGCTACACATAGTGCTTTTTACCGTTGCAGCAACCAACGTGTGAGTTGGCGAAATCACAACCACATAGGTTATAGCTCCACACTAAATCCAGCCTTTAGTAGCGCAATGGATTATTTAGAACTCTCAATAGGCTATGGTAGTTATTATCATTTTCGTCCGGCAAAGGGTCTAATCTTTCGTGTGGGCGGAGAGCTCGACCTAGAGGGGGGTATAAAATACATGGCACGTAATATCAACAACATTGCATCGGCCGATATTGCTATAAACCTCTCTATTGGTGGGGCTGCACGCTATGTCTTAAACTTCAAGAATTTCTCACTTGGTTTTGAATATGAAATTTCCACTCCTGCCATAGGTTGTATGTTTGTGCCTCAGATGGGTCAATCGTATTACGAAATCTATTTGAACATGAGTAGTACATTGCGCCATGTCGTTCACTTCTCGTCGTTCAACAACAAGCGAGGTTTAGATAGTAATTTAATGATAGATTTAATGTTCAATGGCTTTACCTTACGTTTAGGAGGTAAGTATGAATATTTAGAGTGGCATGCTAATAACCTCTACTTTTCCCGTCGATTGATGAATGGCTACATCGGTACGGTGGTCGACTTACATCTTTTTGGCGGCACTCAATCCCGTAATCGTTCTTCAATGAGTTATTTATAAAAGAGTATTGAAAGATGAAACAGATAAAACCTCTACTACTATACGCCTTATTTCCATTATTAGCCCTCTATGGATGTGAGTCTCGCGCGTTGAGCGAATATAATAATGACCCGATGGATAACTTTGATGCCTTATGGGAAACACTCGATACACGCTATTGCTATTTCGAGTCGCGTGGCATAAATTGGAATGAGCAATATGGCACATATGCCACACGAGCCAAGAAGTGTAAAACAGTTATTGAACTCTTCTATGTTATGTGGGATATGTTAGATGTCTTGAATGACGGTCATGTAAATCTTTATACTCCTTTTGACGTATCGCGCTCTAGTGGATGGTATGAGGATTATCCGTCAAATTTTTCTGAATCGCTCATCTATAGCGACCGTTATTTAGGCAACGACTACCGTATGTCGGGTGGTTTTCATTATGGTTTAATAAACAATAGAGAGATAGGATATATTCGTTATAGTAGTTTCTCTAATGGTTTTTCCTCGGCCGGTCTCTTTTATATTGACTATATGTTTAGCGATTGTAAAGGAATAATTTTAGATGTTCGTAACAATGGAGGAGGACAGTTAGATAATAGTGCAGCCCTAGCATCTTGTTTTTTCAAGGAGAAAACAGTGACCGGATATATGCGTCATAAGACCGGTCCAGGCCATAACGATTTCTCTGCTCCCACTCCCACCTATGTAGATCCGTCTACTCAGCGAATAGATTGGAGCGACAAGAAGGTTGTTGTATTATGCAATCGCCGTAGCTATAGTGCCACTAACGATTTTATTGTGAAGATGCTCATGGCACCCAATGCAGTGGTTATGGGTGGTATAACCGGAGGCGGAGGTGGTATGCCCCTCTCTAGTGAACTCCCGAATGGTTGGTTGGTACGTTTCTCGGCAGTGCCGCAATACGATGCTTGGATGCAAGAGATTGAGTTTGGTGTAGAGCCGCAGATTCTTGTTAATATCACACCCGAAGATTTAGAGAAAGGAGTAGACACCATTATTGAAGCAGCCATTGAAGAGATAAAAAAAGAGAATATATAAGATGAATTTCAGAACCACACTACAAATTCCTAAACGACAGTGCATGAGCTATGCAGATCGCTATTTGCTTATGGGCTCATGCTTTGCCGAGAATATGGGCAAACACTTTGAACGTTTAGGTTTTTCGGCTTTACAAAATCCCTTTGGAATAATATATAACCCTGCCTCCATAGCTCAAGGATTGGAGCAGTTATTAGAACATAAAGCCGTGCGCCTTGAAGATCTTTTTGAGCACAACGGATTATGGCATAGCTGGTTATTTCATGGAAGCTACTCTCATGTTGATGCCCAAGAAGCATTGAGCTCCATGAATCGTTCTATTGACGAGGGTAGCAAACAGTTATTAGAATGCAACCATTTAATCCTTACCATGGGTTCCTCATGGGTTTATAGTTACCATGGGACGGTAGTTGCCAACTGCCATAAGGTACCACAGCGCTCTTTCCAGGAGCGTCGGTTAGAAATAAGCGAGATTGTGAGTTGCTACAAAGCACTCTTTGCACGATTATTTCAGCTGAACCCTAAGTTGCAAATAACTCTTTCTGTGAGCCCAGTGCGCTATTTAGGTCAAGGTATTCTTGCAGCACAAACAAATAAAGCAGTGCTCTTATTGGCCTGCGAAGAGCTCTCAACAACATTTGAACAGGTACATTATTTTCCCGCATATGAGATTATTTTAGACGATTTACGCGATTATCGTTTCTACACCGACGATATGATTCACCCTTCTGCTCAAGCAGTAGCCTATGTATGGCAAGAGTTTTCGGAAAGTTGTTTCACAAAAGAGAGTTTAAAACTTATGCCTCAGGTGGAGAAATTGAAACGCTCTTTAGAGCATCGTCCACTTCATGGTGAGCATGCCGATTATATAAAGTTCAGAACCGACCTTGAAAAAAAGATTCACACACTGAAAGAAAAATATCCTTATATCTGTTTGTAAAGCAAAAACAAAACGTTATTTTAGCTGAGTAAAGAGAGTATACCCTTACCTTAAACATAAAAGATACATATGGAAACAAAAACACTAATCCATTTAAGAGAATTAATGTCTGCCCGTCAGATAGATGCATTAATCATTCCCGGTACCGACCCACATGGTAGTGAATATATAGCCGAACATTGGCAAGAGCGCCGTTTTGTAAGTGGCTTCACCGGTTCGGCAGGTACTTTAGCCATTACTTTAGATCAGGCAGGCTTATGGACCGACTCGCGTTACTACCTTCAAGGCGAAGAGCAGTTGCAAGGAAGCGGCATTACTCTCATGAAGGATGGCATGCCTGAGACACCCTCCATTGCCGAATGGCTAAAATCTACTTTAGGGAAAGCTAAGGTTGTGGCAGTAAATCCTGTCATGTTTAACATCAATGGTTTACGTCAGCTAGAAGCAAAATTGCTTGTTAACGACATTACCATAAACACAAACTACGATTTAGTAAACGAAATATGGATTAATCGTCCAGAACTGCCAAGCAATCCGATAATCTGTTTAGATACTGTTATCACAGGTAAAAGTTGCAGTGAAAAACTTACCGATTTAAGAGAGGCATTAAACCATAATGGATGCAACTCTATTCTTTTAACAGCATTGGACGATATTGCATGGCTATTTAACATACGTGGAAACGATATCATGTACAATCCGGTGGTGATATCTTATGCCATTATAACAGATACAAAAGCAATACTTTATATAGATTCACGCAAAATAGATGAACAAGCCACACAACATTTGTCGGAAGCCATGGTAGAGGTCCGTCCTTATGATCAGGTATTCGACGACTTAAAAATGGTATCTGGTAGCATATCTATTGATTTCAACAAAGTAAATGTAGCTCTTTATAAGTCATTGCCTGCCGATTGTATAGTGGTAGACATGGTCTCTCCTATTGTGCTCATGAAGAGCATTAAGAATGGTACAGAGCTTAAAGGAATACGCAAGGCAATGGTTAAAGATGGTGTTGCATTAACTCGTTTCTTGCATTGGCTAATGAATGAGGTTCCTAAAGGAGAGGTTACTGAGTTAAGTGCCATGTCTAAACTTTACGACTGCCGTGCCGAACAAGAGGAGTTCTTTAGTGAGAGTTTTGGCACTATTGCAGGCTATGGTGCTCATGGAGCCATAGTGCACTATGGTGCTACTGCAGAGAGCAACAGCCCCTTAAAAGCCGAAGGACTCTTTTTAGTAGATTCAGGCGGACAGTATTACCACGGCACAACCGATATTACTCGTACCGTTGCTTTAGGTGCTGTAACCCGCCAGGAGAAACAAGATTATACCAATGTATTGAAAGGTCATATAGCATTGGCCAATGCTGTATTTCCAATGGGTACTAGGGGTTGTCAGTTAGATATTTTGGCACGTCAGTTCCTTTGGAACAATGGTTTGCAATATGGACATGGCACCGGACATGGCATAGGTCATTTCTTATGTGTGCATGAGGGTCCACAAAGTATCCGTATGGATGAGAACCCCACTAAGTTACAACCCGGAATGGTACTAAGTAACGAGCCCGGTCTTTACAGATCAGGTCAATATGGCATTCGAATAGAGAATCTTATCTCTGTAAAAACAAACTGTGAGACAGAGTTTGGCGACTTCTTATCGTTCGACACGCTCACTTTATTCCCTTACGACCGTAACGCCATAGCCTTAGAACTGCTTACAAATGCAGAGATAGAGTGGATTGATCGTTATCACGAAGAGGTTTACGATTTATTAAAACCTTATTTAAGCAAAGAAGAAAAACAGTGGTTAGACATTCAAACTCAACCATTACTATAATTTTAATCTGATAAATAGTCTTATCGAGATTCTTTCCAAAGGTGTTAATTGAAGTTTAAATAAAGGGATACAAGGAAAGCACTATCGGACTATTTCATCGAACATCAATTAAAAGAAGACCGCTCAAAAAACATTTTTTTTTGAGCGGTCTTTGCGTGTGTCAAATCATCAACATTGACTTAAAACAACTATTATCAAATTCATAGAATTTACTGATTTAAGGTCGTAAAAACAATTACATTAAATATTTACGTTATAAGAACAACTATTGTTTCAAATTTTATTAGTCATAAAACATAACATAAGAGAAACAGAGGAAAATAATTACCAATACAATAATTACAATAAGCAAAATGGTACGTTCCATGGTCCACTTCACTTCTCCTTTAACTAGTTGTTTTTCTTTCTTTCTTGCTTTATTCATAATAGGGTCTATATTAGCAATGAACCTATAATTAGTTTGTTCAAAATCATTATGATCTACATGTTCCAATACTTTAACGTTCTCTCCTTTCAGAGCAATCATGGTATTAACATGTGGTATGAATTCATTACCTGAAGGTTTTGCCATCCAACTGATTAATTTTTCATAGGAGTGCAACATTTGCATTACCGGTTCAAAATTTCCATTAATAGATCGGAAGAGCGTCGTGTAGGGAAAGAGTGTAGGCTATAGGTTAGGTCGCGGTTGGCGCCGTTACGTGCACAAAGCAACGTATGTCAGCTAGTAGATCTTGCCTGTCAT
>CAMTOX010000057.1 GCA_947074225.1 uncultured bacterium | reverse complement strand
TTAAGGTTCAGCAGGATAATAGGACATTAAATATTAGCTGGAATATGGTATTACCAACAAATAATCCAACCAATCAAAAAACCGATGATTTTATTCTTGAACTTAAAAATAGTTCAGGAGGGTGGGAGACGGTAAATAACATTACTTTTGTAAATAATCAAATAAATTATTCAACAACTTATGAATTATCTTCGAGTGAGATAAATAAAGGTAATGTAAACTATGAATTTAGAATACGTCGTAGTTGTTTTGCAGAAGGTGTTTTAAGTTATTATTTATCTGCAACAAACAAAATCAGTGTCATTACAGATTATAAAAAACCAACCATTTCAGAAGCTACTCAATTACCGGGCAGTACAACAGTACAAATAACAATTGATAAAGGAACGGGAATATGGGATGTCAATGCTTCATTATATTTAGCCTATAATGGTAACGAGGTTGCAGTTAATGCTGATAATACAAGTTTTACAGTAGGAAGTTTGACGGCTTGTACGACTTATGATTTTGAGTTGAAGGCCAAGTTAGGTCAATCCTTGTATTATACTTCTCCAATGAAAAGCTGTGAATTATCTAGTCTTAATGCGCGTACCATAAGAAATTATGAAGTGTCAAAAGGTTATTATAACGATAATGTAACTCTTAAATGGGAGGTGCCGGCAGATAGTAGCGACTTTTCTTATTTCTCTATTGAACGTGTTCCAATTGGTAGTACCAATGGCCTATTATTGGCTCAAATAGAGCATAAAGGGTTAGTAAACTACTCTTATCAGGATAGAGATATGGAGGCAGGAGTTTACTATAACTATAAAATTAAAGGGTATTCTGTTTGTAATAATAAGTTACAAGGGGGAACCGAGTTGAGTTCAGAAGGTTTTTGTCAGCCTTATGCTGTGGTGTCGGGAAGAATTGCTTACGATGGTAATCAGGGTGTACAAGGTGTTACAGTATCGGCATTAAGCGGTGATGATAATAATCAAAATAGTTCAGTCTTTTTTAACGGAAGTACAAATTCATATGGCATATTGCCTGCCTCGCTTAACTTAATAGATAATAATAATGTAACTTTTCAGTCGTGGGTATATCCAAACTATACAAAAACAAATACGAATACTTATATTTTATCTTCGGCAGGGTTAATGACGCTCTTTTTAAATTCATCAAAACAACTCAGTGTGGTTGTTGCTGGTAGAACAGCTCTATTTAACAATGTAGTATTTCCGGCAAATGAATGGAGCCAATTGTCAGTAGCCTGTAACTATAATTCCACTTCGGCAGAGATAACAGTATATTTGAATGGTGTGTTGATTCAAACTCAAACAATATCTGGAATTACAGTTTCTACACTACAGAATAATAAAACAAAAGATTATTATTTAGGCTGTAGCAATACATTAACCAGTTTTAATGGTGTATATCTAGATGAGATACGCTTTTGGGATATGAGTTTGGACAGTGCACTCATAAAGTCAAATTATGATAGGTTTATAACAGGAAAAGAAAATAACTTGAAAGCTTATTACCGTTGTGATGAAATGAATATAGGAAAGTTGTTTGACTTGTCGGCTTTAGGCAGAGATTTCAATAAGAATGATGGTAAATTAGCAACGGGTGCCACTCACACATATAATGTACCAAGTAAGGATCAGTTGTCTATTAAAGCAACCACCGATATAGATGGTAATTATTTAATAAATACTTTGCCATATACAACAGAGGGATTGCAATATAATGTTGTTCCAACCATGGGTATTCACTCTTTTAACCCTTCTAAGCAACCTATATATGCTTCTCACTCATCTAATGTATTTAATAATATAAGCTTTACCGATGTATCTAGTTTTGCTGTTAATGGTGTGGTCTATTATGAGGGCACAAATTATCCGGTAGAGGGAGCAAGTTTGTATATAGATGGTTTAGTTTGTAGTAAAGATGGAGAGGCTATAACAACAAAGAGTGATGGTACTTTTGAGATTTCGGTGCCAATTGGCGATCATCATATCACAGTGAAAAAGAACGGTCACACCTTTGTAAATAATGGACGTTATCCGGAAGATCCTTCCGATGTAGGAATAAAACATACGTTTAATCAAGAGATATCTAACCTTAGGTTTTTAGATAATACTTTAGTGACTGTTGCCGGTAAAGTGGTTGGAGGTCAAATTGAAAGTAGTAAACCTTTAGGCTTAGGATTAAGTAGTAATAATATTGGTAGTGCTACTATTACTTTAACATCAGGAACTTATCGGATGAATGTTGTAGATAGTATTAGCGGAACAACCAGCGTAATGGTTAATAATCGGGATAATGTTACTATAGCTTCGCCAACAGATGATGTGAAAAGTATTTCTTACCGTAAAGGTGGTGACTCAGACGATACCAAAGAGATTATTATTACTACCGACCCAGAGACAGGAGAGTTTGCAGTGTTATTGCCTCCAGTATCCTATAGTATATCTTCAGTGGTAATTAATAGCAATAAAGATATAGAGTTTTCGAGCACCTCTTTTCCAATTCTTCATGCTAATAATCCATTAATGATATTGACAGATTCTGTTGAACTTGAAGATGGCAGTGTAAAGAAGTTTAATTATAATGCAAGTTATATAGAAACTTATTATAGCGATCCGGTATTTACAGTCAGCGATGCAAGTAATAATGATGGAGCATTTGGAGAGCAATATTTTTACTATCAAGATTTAATGATGCCAAATCCTGATACTTTATTGCTATATGAAGTAAGAAATGATTCTATTCTTTATCCTTACTCTGAGAGTCCTATCTTTATTCAAAATAATTTTTATAATTTCAAAATCAAGGCTTTTGAAAATTATATTAATAAAGAAAAGAATAATGCCAAGACGATAGTACCATTAAAAAATACTGTAGTAGCAATTACTAATGCAATGAGTTCTTCACAGCAAGTATATATACAAGATGGTGTTACAGAAGATGGCGATGTAGTTACTGCTGGTGAAATAAAAAACTTAGCTGTAAATGAAATAGAGTTGGATGATAATGGTGAGGCAACTTACCGTTGGATGGCCGGTTTCCCTAATATTATTAATGACTATACGTTGGGATTAACCATGACTTATTCAATTAATAATCGTGTTTATAATTGGGATAAGAATGGTTTATTTAATGGTATAGTATTGGGTAATTTACCATCAGGAAATAACTTTGTTACTTCAGGTCCTGATAAAGTATTAATGATATTACGAGATCCTCCAGGAACAAATTCTAGTGCTTATTGGGAGGAGAATTCTACTTATACTACTCAACAAAAAGAAGGAAGTGCTTTTGTTACAAATAATGATATAATTACAAAAACAAAATTAGGTGTTATTTTAACTACAATTAGTGGAACACCCGGATTTGGTATTATAACAGAGGTTGGTTCACAGAGTACCTTGGAAGTTGGTGTTAAGATAAATTCAAAAAGAATAGATAGTGAAACAATAGCAACAACACTTTCTACAAGTAAACGAATCAGCACTTCTGATGGTTTTGATTTTGTAGGAGCTCAAGGTGATGTGTTTATTGGGGCAGCAACAAATATTATTTTTGGTAATGCTCGTCAAGTAGGAATACAAAAAGATACTTTGGGAAATTATTCTATCATTAAAGAGGATGTTATTACAACAGGTTCTGAGTTTTCAACCGATTTCCATTATTCTACAAACTATATTGAAGAGACTTTAATACCTAATTTGTTATTGAGTCGTAATAGTTTGTTGACTCAAGTAACACAGGCGTATTATGATTCGGTAGAATATTCACCTACAGATGCAGTTATTTATATAACAACGTTAAGTGAAGACGATGCATATGGAAGATATGGTTCTAGTAATATTGATTCTGTAATATGGGGCAATTTAGCTAATAGAGATAAGTCTCTTACTTATGGTCCAAGTTATAAAATGTTATTGCCAGAAAATAGATCTCCTCAAGAAGCATATCAAGATATGGTTTTATGGTATAATGAACAAGTTAAAGGTTGGGAAAACACAATGTCAGGAAATGAACAGGCAAAGATAAAAGCTATTGAAGATTCCAAAACCTGGAAAGATAAAAATATCTCTTTTGATTCAGGAGCTAAAATAGAATCAAGTACTAAGACTTGTACAGGTCAAACCATAGATATGGAGTGGGAGATTGAAACATTAGTGGTGTTAGGTTATGAGACCGGATTTGAAATAAATAAAACCGGTGTTGGATTAACCACAAGAACTGAAACCGGCGGTACCGCTATTCATAGTGAAAGTTCAAGTTCAGAATATTGCAATGAAATAGGTTATATCTTGGCCGAAGATGGTGATGATGATGCATTGACAGTTGATGTATTTAGAGCTCCCGATGGATTTGGTGCTATATTTAGTACTCTTGGTGGTCAAACATGTTGTCCTTATGAGGGTGAAGTGGTATCTAAATATTATAATCCAGGAACTCAACTCTCTGCTGCTACAATGAGAATAGAATGGCCGGAGATTTTACCAATTAGTCAAACCGTAACCGATGTTCCTTCCGGTAAGAGTGCCAACTTTACCTTGGTATTAAATAATTTATCTGAAACCAATGAAGATGTTTGGTTTACTCTTGCTATGCTTGATGAGACTAATCCTAATGGTGCTCAGCTATCTATTGATGGAGCAAAACTTACCGATGGTAGAGATATTTTGGTACGTGCAAATGAAACATTGACAAAATCTTTACAATTAACTCAAACAAGTTTAGATGTGTTAGAGTATAAAGATATTAAGATTGTATTGAAGTCAAAATGTCAAGCCGATCCAACAGGTGTGCATGAGGTAATAGCCGATACGGCAACACTTTCAGCATATTTTGTTCCTACATGTTCAGACATTACATTGAATATTGAGAATAGAATTATAAATGCGCGTTCTTCTGATACACTATCTATGCAGATTCTTGATCTTGACCGTACATTTGATAACTTTAAATATGTACGAATTCAATATAAAGGGTTAAGTGATGTCAACTGGTCTTTGGCAAAAGAGTATGCCGTAAACTCTAGCGACGTAGATTCTAATAATGAGTTGTTGCCAAGTGGAGGTCGCATAAATTATCAGCTTCCGATGAGCAATACATCACTCTTCCCTGATCAAACCTATCTTTTCCGTGCCATAACAGTATGTAGTTTTGGAATAGAAACCGTTATTAATGAGTCTGAAACTATTGAGGTGATAAAAGATATGTCCATACCTCAGGTTCTTGGAACACCTGCACCGTCGAATGGCATTTTAGAAGTGGGCGATGATATTTCGTTAACATTTAATGAAACAATTCGTAGCACATCATTGTCTAAAGACGATAATTTTATTGTTACAGGTATTCTTAATGATGCTCAAATAGCTCACGATGTAGCATTCACACTTGAAGGTACTGCTACTCCTGCTGTTACAGCTGCCGATATTCGTTTGTCAAATCAAAGTTTTGCTTTCGATGTTTGGGTGAATTATAATGGCGAAGGTACTCTCTTTAGTCATGGAAATGGTCAGAATAAGTTTGTTGTGAATATTACCAATGAAAATAAAATGGAAGTAATCATAGGTCAAAGCAGTTATATCTCAACGCTTACCATACCTCAGAATAAGTGGATATTTATTACTTTGAATTACTTATATGATGCACAAATACCTCGCTTAAGCGTTATGTTTGCCGATGATGATATGACTCAAATGCTATTTAATAGTCTTTCTGTAAATAGTTATGAAGGCCATGGAGCCATTTCAATAGGTAATAATCTACAAGGTGCAATTCATGAATTGACCTTATGGAATAGAGCACGCACAGTTGTTGAAGCTCAGGCAGCTATGTATAGTTCTAAAGCACCAAGCACTCCAAACTTAATTGGATATTGGAAGTTTAACGAAGGTAAAGGTAGTGTGGCTCAAGATTATGCACGTAACCGTCATATGGCATTATCTCATGAGAATTGGTATTTGAATAATGAGAATAAAGCAATAAGCCTTGATGGCTCTAGTTATTTGTTGCTCGATATAGCAAAATATTCTGTTAATAATGAAGAGAGTTATGCTTTTGAGATGTGGTTCCGTGGAACAGCGCAATCGGATACAGCAACATTATTCTCTATAGGCACCAACAAATTGGCATTATTGTTTGCTCCGAATGGCAATATGGTATTACAGGGCAATGGAGTAACCCATAGCATTACTTCTGAAAACTATTTAGATAATATATGGCATCATGTAGCCTTGAATGTTCTACGCAATGGAAATGCAATAGTATATGTTGATGGTATTAATGTAAATCAATTAGATGCTGCTTTAGTGCCTGCAATGGCAGGTAGTCATATTGTTATTGGTGCCTCAGGCAATAGATTGAGTATAAATACTATAAACTATAATAAGTATTTTGCAGGCGAAGTAGATGAGATACGTTTATGGAATGCTACTCTTACTGGCGAATTCTTAAGAAATAATAGTAATGTACGTCTTACAGGTAATAATAATGGTTTAGTGGCTTATTATCCTTTTGAGCATCAAACACTCGATGCCAATAATCAGGTTATTACCATAGGCTCATTAAAAGATCAGGCCTATCATATTAATGATTCAATTGTTACCAATGCTACTTCAAACAATGCTATTGTATATGCTTCTACAGCCCCTGCAATGATAAAAGCTCCTGCAGAGACAAATTTGAAATATTCTTTTGTAGCATCTGACAATACCATTGTGATAAACTTGCTAGATAAAGCATCTTATTTAGAACAAAGTACTGTAAATGTTACAGTATATGATGTGCGCGATTTAGCCAATAACCTTTCTCAATCTATTTCTTGGAAAGTTTATGTCAATAAAAACCAATTGAAATGGTCCGATGAAGAGATTGCAATAAAACAACTCAGCACAGAGTCTGAAACCTTTACAACTTCCATAACCAATCAGAGTGGTTTAAGTGAGGTGTGGAGTATCACCAATATGCCATCTTGGTTAAGTGCAGATGTTAGTCAAGGTACTTTAGCTGCTTTATCAAGTAGAAATATAAACTTTACAGTAAGTCCATCTACTCCGATAGGAGTATATGAAGGCATAGTTTACTTAAGCGGAACGAATCAAATTTACGAACCTTTGATTATAACATTGCATGTTACGGGCGAAGAGCCTATTTGGGATGTTGATCCATCTCTTTATGAAACAAGCATGAACATAATTGGACAAATGCAAGTAGTTGGTTTGGTAAGTGAAGATGTAAACGATAAAATAGCTGCTTTCATTGATGGAGAATGTGTTGGGGTGGCTTCGCCGGTTTACTACAGTCGTTATGATAGTTATTATGTTATAATGGATGTTTATGGCAATAGTAACTTGTTGGGCAAAGAGGTGAAGTTTAAGGTTTGGGATGCTAGTACAGGAATTGTTTATCCTTCAGTAAACACATCGAGTGCAGTAACTTACAATGCTAACCAACTCTTGGGTAATATGAAAAATCCATTTATTTGGAATGCTGAAGATAAGATAGAGCAGAATGTTGATTTATCTTCCGGTTGGAATTGGACATCACTTTACATGACAGCGACAGACATGAGCGTGCCTTCGTTAATGCAAAGTATAAAGAGTCAAGTAATGGTGGTTAAAGGAAAGACCTCGTTTACACAACCAACTGCTCAAGGATGGGCCGGAAGTTTATCGGCACTAGAGGTAGGAAAGATGTATAAAGTACAAATGTCTGAACAAGCCAATCTATCAATGAATGGAAAAGCAGTTGATGCCACCACAACACCGCTTACCATATATCCAAATTGGAACTGGATAGGATATAATGCCTCTTATAATGTATCAATTGCCGATGCCTTTGCAGGATTAGATCCTGAAGATGGTGACCAAGTAAAAGGTCAATCAGGTTTTGCACTTTATCAGGATTACGAATGGATAGGAACACTTAAGACGTTAATTCCGGGTAAGGGATATATGTATCAGAGTCAGGCCACAACAAATAAGAGTTTTGCTTATCCAAGTTCAGAGTTTGCCTCTAAGGCTCCTCAGCGTACTCCACGTGTGCAAGGTGTTTTCAATCCGGTAGCAGAAAATGTTTATTCTGGAAATATGACCATGGTAGCATTAGTTAAAAATAATGATGAAATTATATCTAATTGTGAAGTTGGTGTCTTTAGTAATGATGAATGTAGAGCAGCAGAAATGGCCAATGAGAATGGATTAGTATTCCTTACTATAGCAGGCGAAGGCTCTGGATTGCGTTTGAACTTTAGAGTTTCTATCAATGGTACAATTCATCAAATAGAGAAGGGTATTATCTATATTGATGATAGTTCTATCGGAACATTGGATAATCCTCATATTATTCAACTTGTTGCTACAGATATTCAGGATATCATAACAGAGAATATATTAGTTTATCCAACTGTTGTTTCTGATAAGGTATTTGTAGAATCTATGTATTATGAAATTCAAAACATTAAATTAATTGATGTCAATGGTCGTCTCATTCAATCTTTCGATTCTAATTTGAAACAAAGACATGAGATAGATATGACAACATGCTCTGAAGGTGTTTATCTCATTATTGTGGATGTTAACGATGGACAGCAGTTTATACAGAAGGTTGTAAAAACTACTAATAAATAGTTTTTACAAAATACGAAGTATATTCAAATGAGATCATTTTAAATCTAAACAAAGAGAAGGGTTGTTCAGTATAGCTGAACAACTCTTCTTGTTTTTATGTAAATAGAAATTTCAAGTTACTTGAATTCAAGCAATAAATGCAACTTTTTATGAAGTGAGGTGAGCAGCGTAAGCAGATATTGCAAGAGAGGTACCCAATGTAAGAGCTGAAGAGTAATACCTGATAGAGTAGATATTAGTGAACGTCCTAAGATAGTGGACTATAAAGAACGATTTGGGG
>CAMTOX010000056.1 GCA_947074225.1 uncultured bacterium | reverse complement strand
ACGGCATACGAGCTTTCTGAATGTGACTGGGTTCAGACGTGTGCTCTTCCGATCTAGTTGCAGAGATAGTAACATTACCAGATACTAAATAGTAAGGAACATCAACATAACCATCACTTGTTATTGTAGCAGCAAATGAAGGGTAGATATATTGACCATCAAAGCCTGGACTAGCCATGCAAGTATTAACAGCAGTTTCCTTTGTAATAGGATAAGTTCCATTAATATCTGTTGTACTAGCAGTGAACAATTGCAAAGAGATCATTTGATTATTTGAATTTTCAAGAGTAACACCAAACATATAAATACCAGCAGCGGCTTCACCATAGTTCAAAACTTCAGCAGAAGTTAAGTTCCAGTTTAAAGTAGAAGCAGTAGTAGGCTCGTATTGATAGTTATCATCTTCATTTGGAGATTCGTCAATAAAGACAAGTTTACCTTCATAAACAATAGTTTCTTTAGTTCCGTCATTATATGTGAAGTTACCTACAAAACGGTTAGCTTCAATTTTGATGTCGCCACTAACTACAAAAAGAGTTTTTACAAGTTCACCAGCTTCGTAGCATAGTTTATATGTTCCAATAGCAACCATTTGACCTTGAGAATTTTGAGCTTCACCACCTTGGTAAGTAGAAGGAGCTGCTTGATTATCTGATACCGGATAAGTAGTAACGTCTGGATACAAATTATCAGCTTTTGCAGAAATAATGTCGTATAAATAAGCTGAACCAGTTCCTTCAATTGAGGTATTACCAATAGTAATACCTTCTGTTAAAATACCATAGAAATTATGAGTATTGTTTGAATAGAAATCACCTGCATATGCAGCATGATAACTTTGAGTTTTGGTAGCATCTGCTGAAACATCATCGCCACCATTGTCGTTTGTTTTATCACAAGACGTAAAAGCAACTGCTGCAACTACGCAAGCAAATGCCATAGAAAAAAATTTCTTCATAACTTAATACGTTTTAATTAGGTTTATTGTATATTTATGATAGCAAAGGTAGAATATATTCCGAAACAATCAAATTTTTTATATAATTATTTACAACAAATATTGATATAATGTATTGTTTGTGTATAAATATACACAAACCGTTACTTTATACATTTATACAAAAGAAAATATACTATTGTATACAACAAGACATTATAATTTATATTATCTATATCACAAAAACATATCATTAATTATCAGCATTATAAATGTTAATAATTAATGATAACTATAATACAAATTGTAAAAACATCAACAATCCTAAAACACTACCGTATGTATAAAAAAAAACAGATAAAGTAATTTCTTTATCTGTTTTATAAGAATATGGATGTAATCTATGCTGTATATTAATTAATATTGTATCGGATACCGAACTGAAGATTAAAATTAAAAGGTGTAACTGTGCGCTGGCTGGCTGGTTGAGGGTCCTGTTCGTTAGGAATATACCAAGTAACACCAGGCTCACCATATATATGAAGACCTTTATAAAGACGGAAAGCTACACCCACATTGGCAGAGAGCGACCACTGTACACCATCAATATCAGAACGATCCTTAGTCTGACCATAGATATCGCCATTACCCGATTTTATATAAGCGTTATTTTCTTGTACTAATCCCTTCTCTAACATACCACCTCCAGAAGCATAAAGATTTACATACTTGGTATTCAAGAAACGGTACGACAATAATACAGGGATACCTAAATAGTTCAAAGATTGTTCTCTTATACTCTCGCTGCTACCTCCCTGCATCTTACTTTTAAAGGTAGAACGTAAGTAAGTATAGGACAAGCCGGTTTGCAAATCCAAGTTACCCACTAAATTCACACCTACTTGTAATGCTACTGTTACCGGGAAATCATGATGTACCTGAGTAAAGTTCTGCATCTTCATAACCTTTTGTGTATTTCCCACATTGGCTAGAGGTTGGGTATTGGAGAGAGAACTCACATTAACACCTGGGTTCAAACCTGCCAACAAACCTACAGACCAAGGTTGCGATGCTGTCGATTTCTCTTTCTTAGCCTTATCCTCTTCTTTATCACCACCACGTTCAATAGCCATCATTAAAGAATCATGCTTTTGTTGCATAAGCATTTGAGCCTCTTCAATAGTTAGCTGTTTTGATGGGCTTGAACTCTCTTTTACCTCAATGAGCTGTTCGGTGATTATAATCTGTTCCTCAACAAACGCTTCTACCTCTATAGTTTCTGAACTTGTTGTCGCAGCTACTGGAGCAGCCGTAATACTTTTCTGAGGTTTTGCTTTTGGAGCATTGGCCATAAGATGTCCCGACATGCTTAATTCCTCAGCAGCAAGAACCTTCGATTCTATTATCTCATCATCCAAAATAGGCTCTACCATAATTTCCGATGCAGAAGGTTCAACGCTATCGGCAATAAGTTCGCCATCGTCGGCAATGCCATTTTGTGAAGTATTATACCACCAATAAAGAGAACCGGTGGCCATAAGTGCAAATATTAAGAGCGCTGCCACAGAACGTATCCATAGCGGAAAAGCTCTACGCTTACGCTCTTGAGGCATACGCATAGCGAGTTGTTCCCAACTATTTTCGGGAAGCTCTACCTCATAATCGAAGAGTTTGTCGTGAATGCTTTGTAGCTCTTTATCTTCTAAATTCATATCTATTTTATCTTCTATCTTTCAATATCATTTTCTGCAATAATAAGCGTGCTCGGGAGAGTTGAGAACGCGAAGAGGCTTCGTTAATCTCTAACATCTCGGCAATTTCTGCATGAGAGTAGCCTTCTATAACATATAGGTTGAAAACGGTTCTGAATCCTACCGGAAGTTTTGAGATATATTCCATTATCTCCTTTGCCGACATCTGTTCAAGAGCACTCTCCTCGTGATTATCCAAGGCGTAAACCTCGTCTATATCAATAGCATCGCGCAGGCTATCTTGTTTACGTAAATACTCTAACGACACATTTACAAACACCTTACGCAACCAACCTTCAAAATGACCCTTATTCTCGAAACTACCAATTTTAGCAAATACATGAATAAAACCATCGTGCATTAAATCGCAAGCCACCTCATAACAGTTAGAATAACGCATACAGACTGCCAACATACGCTTACCATAGAGTTCGTAAAGCTTACGCTGAGCAGACTGTTTCTGATCTTTACAGTCTTGGATGATTACAATTAGATTATCAGGTGTATTCACGTCTATATTCGATAGATGCAATTACGAATCAAAACGTTGCATCGGTAAATCTTCGTTTAAGAGGTGGTCTACCATCATTGTAGCAGCACGTTGTGCTGTACCGGGGGCGCCTAGGAGTGAAGCTACTGTTTCATAGTCAGATTTCTGCAAATTATATACACTATTGGTATCCAATAGTTTGTGCAGCTCTTTCTGTAAATTTTCTACTGTGAAATGGTGTGCTAATAGTTCGGGAATAATCTCCTTATTGGCCACTAAATTAGGAAGAGAAACAAAAGGAATTTTTATCAATATTTTTTTCAATAACGATGCCATACGTCCACCAAAGACATGATACACTACCACTTGAGGTGTTCTAAGAAGTGCTGTTTCCAATGTTGCTGTACCGGAGTTCACCACTGCTACCTTTGCCTGACGCACCAACTCGTAGGTATTATCAAAGACAATATGTTCAATACCAAACTGGCGGTAGTAGTCGCGTTCCACACCTGGTGCACCGGCAGCTACCAACTGATAGTCGGGGAAATAGCTCTGCATCTGTTTCATTATAGGTAAACACCCCTTAATCTCTTGTTTACGACTGCCGGCAAGCAGAGCTATGATGGGACGTTGATCTAAGCCATAGGTAGCACGGAAATTATTATCGAAGGGAGTGGTAGAGGTGAAATTATAAACAGAATCTACAGTAGGGTTTCCCACATAGTGCACCGGATAGTTATAACGGGCAAAGAACTCCGTCTCGAAAGGGAAGATGGTGTAGGTTCTATCTATCCACTTCTTCATACTTTTTATACGGTAGCTTTTCCAAGCCCATAATTTGGGCGATATATAGTAATACACCGGACATTTTAAGTGGTGTTTAGCATATTCTGCCATCTCTAAATTAAAACCCGGGTAGTCTACCAGAATTAAACAGTCGGGCTGATAGCGCAGCATGGCATCTTTACAGATTTTCATGTTGCGTTGAATCTTCTTAGCGTTCAACACCACATTCACAATACCCATGAAAGCCATCTCTTTAATATGAATTACTCTATTTGAGCTCTCTTTCGACATTAAATCGCCTCCCAAGAAACAGAAGTCGGCTTCGCTATCTTTTTGTTTCAAAGCGCGCATCAAATTAGAGGCATGTAGATCGCCCGAAGCCTCGCCAGCAATAATAAAGTATTTCATATTTAATAGAGAAATAGTGGTTAAACCATAGTATTGTTTGGAAAATCTAAAAAATATCCGAGAAGAAAAGCATGCTCAGAATACTTATCAATATTGTTGGGATGAAAATTCCCCTCAGCAAGTTCATCCACTCCTTGCGCGCACACAGATAGAGGGCAAAATAGTTAGGAATCATACATAAGAAAATCATCTTTGCCAACATACTCGTTTTAGCCATCTGCCCTAAGAGCGGCAGTGGTTCTAAAGCGCCTTGATAATAAATCTGAATATATATAAGATAGAACACCACAGGACAAATGAGTGCATAGATCACACCATAAGAGAACACTAGTGCCGGACTCTTCGCTTTTAACTGCATCATAATTACACTAAAGGGTTATGGATTATCTATAAAAGCTTTAAAATCGCTTTGCAGTTTCTGCATGGTTTGCACATGCGTCATATCTGTATGAATAGGTACAATAGAGATGAATCCATTGTCCAAAGCCCACTGATCGGTCTCTTTATCTTCACGATCTAAAGTGTTGAAATCGCCAATTAACCAATAGTAATCTAACGGACGTGGTGCATCGTGTTTCTCAAACTCATTAGCCCAACGGCCATGTGCTTGTTTAGAGACCCTACATCCGGCAATATCGCCCACCGGGGCATTCACATTTAACGACACTCCATCGGGCAATCCGCTCACTAAAGTTTGCTTAATAATATCTAAGAAATAAGGCATTGCTTTAGAGAAATCGGCATCGGCACTATGGCTGCATAACGACAATCCTATTGAAGGAACGCCGTGCAAGCTTCCCTCCATGGCTGCGCCCATTGTTCCGGAGTATATCACATTTATGCTTGCATTAGAGCCATGATTAATTCCCGATATCACTAAATCGGGTTTACGTGGCAATAGTTGATCAATAGCCAACTTTACACAGTCGGTAGGAGTTCCGGAGCAGGCAATTTCTGTAGCCCCCTCAACACCTTGCATAGGTTTTGCCGAGATAGGAATCTCTACGGTTATAGCACTAGATTGTGCCGAACGTGGACCATTTGGAGCCACTACCCACACCTCACCTAAAGGTGCTACTAAATGGATCAACTCGCGTATCCCTTTTGCTTGGATACCATCATCATTGGTTATTAAAAGTAATGGTTTCATATCTTTTTATTCTCAAACTCGTTTTATAGTCTCGCGTGTACCTAAAATAAAACAGAGGGTTATTAATATAAAGTAAGCTAAATCGCGCGAATCTATCACTCCACGACTAATGCTTTGGTAATGATTATTTATTCCGAAGGAGCTAATGCGATAGGCCACAGAGCCATCGGTAATGAGCGATGCTATCAGTTCAAAGCCATAGAAGAGAGTGAAACTCATAAGCACTGCTAATACAAAAGCTACAATTTGATTCTTACTTAATGATGAAGCAAAGACTCCAATACCACAATAGACCATTGCTAAGAGAATGAGTCCCACAAACGAACCCCAGAAAGCGCCATGATCTATATTACCCACCGGCTCTGCCAACTCATTAACTGCCCAATACCAAATAATAGAAGGAAGTAAGGCAATAATTACCAACAACCAAGATGCTAAGAGTTTGCCAATTATAAGTTGTGTTTTACTAATGGGATAGGTCATGAGCAGTTCCAAAGTTCCTTGCTGACGCTCTTCGGCAAATAAACGCATGGTAATGGCTGGTACTAAGAAAAGATAAAGCCATGGTGCCAAAATAAACAATCCATCTAAATTAGCATATCCCGATTTTAGAACATTGTACGAGCCAGGAAACACCCACAGAAACAGCGAAGTAACCACTAGGAAGAGCCCAATAACAATATATCCGGTTGCAGAACTGAAGAAGTTCTGAAGTTCTTTTTTGCAAATAATTAGTGATGAAAAGTTCATTGTTGTAAAAAAAATTATATTTTTGTACACATAAATTTAGACAATACAAAGATAACTTCTTTTTTGTAGAAGTACTACCTCCATATGAAATATATTCCAAAAAAACTATTGACAATAGTTATACTTTTTATGTCAATAGCCCTCTCGGCACAACAAAATTATGTCTTTAAAGGCAAATACCTTATGGGAAGTTTACTCCCTACCTCTGGCATCAAAGATATTAATGGCTTAGGTCCTATTATTGGTGGTGAGTTTAGTTGGGAAATTCTTCCTTTAGGCGACGAACCTTATCAGTTCTATTGCAACTTTCCTTCTTGGGGATTATCGTTAATGTTTATGGATTATGGCAAACCAAGCCTTTTGGGTCAAGCCATCAATATTTACCCTTTTGTATCTTTTCCATTTGTAAATAACAAAGAGTTTGGCCTAAACTTTAAGTTAGGAGCTGGTTTTAACATCCAAACCAAGCCAAATATCTATAATAGTTCTTATGTTAGTCTTTTTGGGACGTTAAGTCTTGAAGGGACTTTTAAATTTAAGAAAGGTTATGGTCTATTCTTTGAAGCCGGTGCCATGGGCATTAATAACTGCAACATGGTATTGCCCAACAGTGGTATGGTAGCGGCTTATGGTGCTGTAGGGATGCGTTATCACATGGACGAGCGCCGCTACCGCAAGCCTCGTCAACGCTACACGCGCGACCTTCCATGGAACATTGCCTTTAACATCACCCTCTCCGGCGGTATCCAAGACTACTATTGTTACGACCAATCCAATCCGCTTTTTGCCACTTTCAATATTAACGCCGTAAGACGTGTTACAAACTGGTATGCCATAGGAGGTGGACTCGACCTTATTTACGACACTAAATTTGTGCCTCAAGGAAGCCGCGATGAGGTCTCCTTCCCAGACTATACTCCGATGACACGTTATTTTATCGAGAAAAATAGTGTAGCCATGAAATTCCGCGCCGGTGTAAGTTTAGCCAACCAATTTATGGTAGGACGCGTTACCGGTCTATTTGACTTGGGAATCTACCTATACGATCCTTTACGCGATGCATACCCTGACCCGCACCCTACCCACGGCTATCGACGTCCAATGGTATATGCTTATGATGTAACCAAAGAAGATGGATGGTGTTATTTCAGAGCAGGAGTGCGTGTTAGAATGGTAGAAAATTTTGCACTCCAAGTTACCGTTCGTACTCACCTGTATAATGTGGAATATGTGGAATGGGGATTAAGCTATGCTTTCCCTCAGAAACGAAAACTTCAAATTTAAACTTCGTGAACCTAAACTCTTGAATTTAGGCTTTATATAATGGCAACTACATTATTGCCATTGTTGTGAGAAGATTAATAGACATTGCTTTGTTAGTTTATACTTTGCTAGCCCAAAGATACTTCAAATAGCAAACAAAAAGGGATCAAAGAGGGACCTGGCTCGCTCTATAGATCCGAACCAGGTGCGAATTTGATGCGAACCAAGTATGAACCAAGTAGGTATTTGAAGTGCATTAACTGCAAATAAAACAGCGCAAAATGAGTTTGTGTTGCAATTATAGATGCCATTACTTATACTTAAATAGATGAGCATCAGATAAAACTACAACAAGAAGACAATTATTTTGATTATTTAGCGTTCTATAAGAATAGTAAACGGCCCATTTGGTCGAGTAGTTGCAATAGCGACCGTGAATTAACATTTGAGGAGTTGTAGAAAAGAGATTATAAAACGTGTATCGCTCCATCTACCTCAAGAACATAATTATTAAACCTTATTATTGACAACGATAGAGATGATTGCCTTTAAACGTACACTACTATTTACACTACTCCTCTGTTGCACTGTTTGTGCTATGGCACAATCTAAATATGCTGTTCGCGCAGGTGTATATGTTGGTTATAATGTTCCGGGTACACCTGTTCAGGAGGAAATTGCCAAACGGCCTGTTATGGGTGGTGAATTGGCCTTTGAGTGGTTACCACAAGGTAACTATCCTTGGCAACGCTGGTGGAATATGCCAATTATAGGAGTTGCCCTTCAAGGTATAGACATGGGTAATAATGCTGTATGGGGACAATCTTTTGCAGTATATCCTTATCTTGCCATTCCTTTGGGTAACCCGAAGAAGACCTATTTCCATTTTAAGATGGGGTTGGGATTAAGCGTGAATACAAAGACGTTTAATATGACCGACACGCTAGGTGGCATTAAATCTCCTTTAGCCAACTCGTCCATAGGTTCTATTTTGAATGGTTTCATGTTATTAGGTGTAGATTGCGTAGTGCCAATAACCAAAGGTTTTTACTTTAATGCTAACGCTGGTTATAACCACATGAGCAATGGTAATATATTCCAGCCCAATGCCGGTTTTAATATTGTGTTCCTAACTGTGGGTGCCTCATATAGGTTTGACCACTGCCCACGTTGTGAAAAGCCTTTGCCACCTAAAGAGTCGTTCCCTTATAATTTTGCTGCCAATGTTACCATTGCTGCCGGTACTCGCGAACTCTACTATAAAGATAGTAAGCGTTATGTTATTGGGTCTATCCATGCCGGGGTAACCTATCAGGTGGCACCTTTCTATGCCGTAGGAGGGGGATTAGACTTCTTTTACGATGGCGCTTTCAACCAACAAGGATACACC
>CAMTOX010000055.1 GCA_947074225.1 uncultured bacterium | reverse complement strand
CATGGTTCCAAGGACATCTAAGATTGTCTAATACAGAAGTTATAATCTCACGATGGGCAAAAGAAATATGAATATTGGGAAGTTCATTAATATCCATCCATATTAATGAAGTAGTATCGGAAACCACTTGAACCTTATGGTCTATCTTAATCAAAGCCAAATAGCCTACCGTAACAATGCGAGCAATAGCATGCTTGGCCGATTGCTCCAACCACATAATATCAAGAGCGGTACTACGATTCGGATTCCCGAAGGCCTGGAACTGTTTCAAATAGATATCGGTTAAACCTGTATATTCGGTTAATATCCGGTTGGCTGCCTCATCCAAATTCTCATCTTCTAAGATAATACTACCTGGCAATTTCTTGTCATTATATAAGCCACATAAACCGTCTAGTTTACGTTCGGCAAGTAAGATCTGTAAATTAGTACCATCGAAACCAAATACAGCACAGTCAACAGACACGTGAGGATTATAAATACGTTGATTTTCCATTCTCGAGAAAAGAGACTTTCGCATTCCTATCATTAAAGCGTTGTCAGGAATACCTCATTATTTTGATTAATACAATAACACTGTGAAAGTATAAAGAAAAGTAGATTCTTTATTTCGTGCACAAAGATACTGATTTTGTGATAACATTCCTAATAACAAATTGAAAATGAATAATTATTTGCAACTATTTTATTTACATTTGGTTTGATACAAATTTATAACTGCAAAAAAGATTTTCACAACTAAAAATACAATAACACACTAGAAAAACAATCAGATAAATTACCATTTTAACACAGCAATAAAAAAGACACAAACATGAGTCTGTGTCTTTTTAGAAGCTATTTAATTAGAATTATCGTCTAATAGAGAAGAGCAAGATATTAAATCTATTATTTATTTTTTATCAACTCTTCCACTATTGCATCGAGCACTGCAATACAGGTCACATTCACAATATCACGGGTACTACTCTCTATATCTACAATATGCACTGGTTTATTCAATCCCATTTGAATTGGACCTATCACATCGCCTACCCCAACCTCTTGCAATAATTTATAAGCAATATTGGCCGAACTAAGGTTCGGGAATATCAAGCTATTCACCTCTCTACCTTTTAATTTGGTAAAAGGATATTGGCGGTCGCGTAACTCTTTATCTAAAGCAAAGTTCACCTGAATCTCACCATCTACTATCATATCGGGGAAGTCACGATGTAACCTATCTACCACCCAATGAATGCTTGCAGGACTACCTATTTTATCCGAACCAAAATTAGAGTAAGAGAGCATTGCCATTACAGGTTCATAATTAAAGAACTTTACACGCTCATAGGTTAACCGTGCAATATCGTAAAGAGTATTGCTGTCGGGATGTCTATTAAATAATGTATCGGCCAAGAAATAGGTACCCTTACGTGTATTCACAATATGCATAGCACCAATATGATTCATCCCTTCTTGCATACCTATCACATCTTGAGCAGCACGAATGGTATCTTCATAACGCGTATAAACACCGGTCACCATAGCATCGGCATCACCAGTCTTCACCATCATCATGCCAAAATAGTTTCGCTCAAACATTCGTTCATAAGCATCTATATAGGTCATCCCATCGCGTCCTTTCTCTTGAGCCAAAAGTTGTGCATAACGTTTGCGTCGCTCTTTCTCCACATCCTGACGCAAAGTTACTATCTCAATACCACTTAAATCAATATCGTTTGCTTTAGCTAAATCGCGAATCTTCTCATCATTACCCAACAACACAGGTACACAAATACCTTCGGCATAAGCCATTGAAGCGGCACGAAGTATGTTAAGGTGATTACACTCTGAGAACACCACACGTTTTGGATTTTGTCGTGCTGTTTCATAAAAACGGCGTAACATATTACTTCCCTTACCCATAATGCGTTCCAATTGCAACTCATAACCATCCCAATCTGTAATGGGTTTATGGGCAATTCCCGAGGCTATAGCTGCTTTAGCTACTGCAGGTGCCACTTTATACAATAAACGTGGATCTAAAGGCTTTGGAATAATATAATCCTTACCAAAAGTTATGCGCTTCATGCCATAGGCCACATTCACAATGTCGGGCACTGCTTCATGTGTTAGTTCAGCCAACGCATAGACCGCCGCAACTTTCATATCTTCATTAATTGAGGAGGCACGCACATCTAAAGCGCCACGAAAAATATAAGGAAAACCCAACACATTATTTATCTGATTTGCATAATCACTTCTTCCGGTAGCAAAAATCATATCCTTACGTGTAGCCATAGCCTTTTCATAACTAATTTCGGGGTTTGGGTTGGCCAAGGCAAATACAATAGGCCTCTCATTCATACTTTCTAGCATCTCTGGTGTTACCACATCGGCAACCGATAGCCCTAAAAACATATCGGCTCCCTTCATAGCATCGGCAAGAGTGGTAATATCTCGCTCTGTAGCAAACGGACGTTTACGGTCATTCAAATCATTACGCTTAGTCGTTATCACCCCTTTTGAGTCTACCATCACAATATTCTCCTTCTTAGCCCCTAAGCGCATATATAAGGAGGTACATGAGTTTGCTGCTGCACCGGCACCATTCACCACTATTTTAATATCCTCAATCTTCTTACCCACAATCTCTAAGGCATTTAATAAACCTGCCGATGATATGATGGCTGTACCATGTTGGTCGTCGTGCATTACCGGAATATCGAGCTCTGCTTTCAAACGCTCCTCAATTTCAAAACATTCAGGAGCTTTTATATCTTCTAAATTAATACCACCAAAAGTTGGAGCTATAGCCTTTACTGTTTCAACGAAACGCGATGGGTCTTTCTCGTCTACTTCAATATCAAACACATCTATGCCTGCAAATATCTTAAAGAGCAATGCCTTACCCTCCATAACGGGTTTACCACTCAATGCCCCTATATCGCCCAAACCAAGTACTGCTGTACCATTGGAAATAACAGCTACTAAGTTACCTTTATTAGTATACTCGTAGGCTGCCTCTTGATCCTTCTCTATCACCTTACAAGGTTCGGCCACTCCTGGCGAATAGGCTAAAGATAAATCTCTCTGAGAACTTGTTGGCTTGGTAGGTACTACCTCAATCTTACCTGGACGCCCCTCATTATGATAAGCTAACGCCTCTTTCTTTGTTATTTTAGACATAATCATTCAAATATATTATACTACTACATAGACAATGCAATTAAAGTGCTAATCGTAAAAAGAAAAAATGAAACATTGAGTAAATAGTTATAAACAAATCTGTTACTATGTTTAGTAACTCTCACATCAATAGGGAAGTCAAAAAAGTTCGTCCATACGTTAATAAGATTCCACAACATAGCAGTTCCGTTATCAAATCTATCTTTAACAATACTATAAACAGTAAATAGTAAACAAAACGGCTATTGCTCCCCTAAGCTAATATGAACTAACAATCCATCTCATTAAAATCAATACATAACTATATATACAAGAGAAAAGGACTAAAACAACAAAGAATAGAGGTGGTCAATTATTTAACTATAAAATATTGTTGTTTTAAAAATAGAATCATATTAAAAAGTTAACAATAACACTACAGCCACATCTACAAAACCATTTTTCTCTGTAAATCAAACAAATAATAGTTCTTCATCTCTACATAAAAAGGAGTGGAATAGGGTTATTGCACTTAGTAACAACGCATATGTAGCACAATTTCAGAACAATTATTCTTGAAATAGAAGAAGAACTATTTGATTTTGTTAATTAAATCATTATTTTTGTCAGTGAATTTAATTGAGTTTCTGTTTATTCAGAATAGATTACAACATTAACAGAGTAACAAAATACACTTCTAAAATAGATTACTATGAAAACTAAACTTACACTACTCCTGTTTTTAGCTCTATTCAGCTTTAGCGCACAAGGACAGTGGGCCATTGATAACTTCACTACCTATTTAGAGAATGGGCAGTACGAAGAGTATATCAATAAAGCTAATGAAAGTACCGATACCTTGAAAGGAAAAGTAAAACGCAATGTCCGTGAAGCAATTCAGTTATTCCAAATGATGAGCGATAAAAGTACTACTCCTATGAGCGTTGAACAGTTTGATAATATTGTGAAGATGCTTAATATTCCTATTGAGTATCAGAAATTAGAAGAGGGATTACAATTGGGTAAAATCACTATGGGACAACGGTACTACTATTTCCTACATAACACTAGCGAAACACACAACCGTATTGTGAACTTAGAAGGTAAATTTAGAACCGAGAAAGGTATTGAATACAATACCATACGTGCAGGTGTACCTAACAACTCGGTAAAACAAGTAGCTATAACAGACTTCCCTTTTGAATATGAAGTAGTTTACTATAAAGAAAATAAATCTATACGTAACACATAAAACCAATAAATGGTTATAAATATTAAGGGTGAGAATAGAAAGCTATTCTCACCCTTAATATTTATAACCAACTTTTTAAGTAGTTGGCTCCTTAGCCATGCCATCACTACTTCCCTCAATAGAAGGTGCCGGATTCGTTATATCATCATTAGCTATTGTTGAACCACCAGAAGCTTCGGCACTGTTTGTTGTTACAGGGTCATTGTCATTAAAACGCACCTTATCAAACACACGCTCTTCTAGATTCTGGAACCAATCATAGAACACCGGAATATATAAAGTCGCCAAAACAGTATTTAAAGCCATACCAAATACCACTGCCACACCCAAGGCTATTCTACTATTAGCACCCGCTCCGGTAGCAAAAAGTAGAGGAAGCAAACCAAACACAAATGCCAAAGAGGTCATCAAGATTGGACGCAAACGCACTTTACCGGCCTCAATAGCAGCATCGCGAATGGAGTTTCCCTGCTTATGGAAGTCGCGAGCAAACTCTACAATCAAGATTCCATTCTTTGCCGATAGGGCTATCAATAATATAATACCTATTTGCGTATAAATGCTAATGGGCAACTTATAGAGTAAACAACCCAACATAGCTCCTAAAAGAGCTACTGGAATACCCGAGATAGCTGCTATAGGGTTTGTCCAACTCTCGTACTGAGCAGACAATACCAAGAATACTATTAAGATGGCAATAATAAAAATCATGGTAGTGGAAGAACCCGACTCTTGCTCTTGATATGCGATAGAGGTCCATTGATAGCCAAAATTATCGCCCAACTGTTCCTGAATCAACGACTCCATAGCTAACATAGCTTCGCTGGAACTGGAAGAAGGATTAGCAATACAGATAATAGAGGCCGACTGATACATGTTATAAGAGTTGATGTTATCCAAACCCAACTTCTGGTCTAGCTCTGCAAAAGAGGCAAAAGGCACCATCTTATTATTCTTATTGGCAACACTTAGTTTCATAATATCGGCAAGGGTTTTCTGTGCATCCTCCGATGCTTCAATATTTACCTGATAGTTTCTGCCAAACTCTGAGAAGTTATTAACATAGGCAGCACCAAGATAATAACTCAGCGTTGAAAATACATCAGAGATATCCAACCCATACATTACCACTTTATCGCGATTAATATTTATCAGATACTGAGGCACATTGGCCTGATATGAGCACGATAAATATATCAGCTCCGGTTTAGAGCTATAAGTAGCTAGAATATTATCTACCGCCTCTTGAAGGGCTATTGCTCCTAAATTATTGCGATCTTGGAGCTCTAATTCCAACCCTCCAGAAGCTCCTAAACCCGGAATGGCCGGAGGAACCATAGCCATAAGTTCCGCCTCTTGAATAGAAGCGGCAGCAGCATTAAATCTATCTACAACAGCTGCTGCGGTATGGTTCTTTCCTTTACGCTCTTTCCAATCTTTAAGAATAACGAAATAGGTACCACCATTAGAACTCTCTCCCTGATCTAATACCGAGAAACCAGCTACGGCCACATAATCTTGTATCTCCGGATAGGTCGCTAAAATAGCATCTATCTTGGCATTCACAGCTTCGGTTCTACTTAAACTTGCTGCCGGAGGCAGTTGACTCGAAATTAAGAAATAACCATCATCCTCTGCTGGAATAAAGGTACTTGGCCATTTTATAAACAGATAAACTCCCAATACGGCCATTACCAAATAGGTTATAGCTGCAAACCATGCATGCTTTAATAAAAAGAGTACAATAATGTTATAAAGTTGCTGTACCTTATTGAAGAAATCATTGAACCAACGGAATAAGAAGAACTTTGCCTCTTTAGGTTTCTTCAAGAATAGAGCACAAAGCATGGGTGTTAAAGTTAACGAGTTAAAGGCACTAATGACTGTTGCTGCAGCAAGTGTCATGGCAAACTGTTTAAACAGCTGTCCGGTAATACTGCCAATAAACATGGTTGGAATAAATACCGACAAGAGCACCAAGACGATACCGATAATAGGACTTATCAACTCCTTCATAGCAATGGTCACAGCCTGGCGCGCATTATATTTCCCAGTCTCCATAAGCCGCGAGGAGTTCTCCACTATCACTATCGCATCGTCCACCACAATGGCAATGGCTAGTATCATACCAAACATGGTTAGGTTATTTATAGAATAACCAAAGAGGTACAACACTGCTAATGTACCTATCAAAGAGACCGGAATACTTATACATGGTATAATAACGGCTCTAAAATTCTGTAAGAACAATAATATTACCAAGATAACAAGAAGGGTTGTTTCCAACAAAGTAATCAACACTTCGTGTATAGAGGCACTTATCACTAAGGTAGTATCTAACGTTACGCCAAACTCTATGCCTTCTGGCAAACCTACCGACAAATCTTTCATCTTAGCCTTTACATGATCGGCCACCTCCATAGAGTTAGACCCAGGTAATTGATAGATAGAGATTGTTGCCGACTGTTGCCCATTTAATTTAGAGACCACATCGTACGACTCACTGCCCAATTCCACTTTGGCAATATCCTTAATACGTAAGAAGGCGCCACTACTTGTGCTCTTAATAATGATATTACCAAACTCTTCGGGCGTTACCAACTGTCCGTGTACCATGAGCGTATATTGGAATGGGTTGTTAGCCTCTTTAATGGGTTGACCAATATATCCTGCCGACACCTGCTGGCTCTGTTGCGACAGTGCAGTATAAACATCCTGTGGTGTTACCCCACGAATGCGCATGGCCTCCGGATCCATCCATATGCGCATGCTATAATCGCCGGCACCCATTACATCCACCGAACCTACGCCAGGTAGACGAGTCAACTCGTCCAGCATATTCAAAGTAGCATAGTTAGACAAGTAGAGCGCATCGTACTCCTCCTTGTCGGAGGTTAACGATAAAATCATCACTATGTTGGTAGATTGCTTCTTGGTAGTTATACCCTGTACTATTACGGCTTCGGGCAAACTGGATTGAGCTATAGCTACACGGTTTTGAACCATTACAGTAGCAATATCAAGGTCTGTCCCAAGTTCAAAAGTAATAGTAAGATTATATGAGCCGGAACTTGAAGAGTTGGAACTCATATACATCATTCCCTCCACACCATTCACCTGCAACTCTATAGGCGTACCTATAGCCTCGGCCACCGTTTGAGCATCGGCACCAACATAAGTTGCCGACACCTGAACTGTTGGAGGTGTAATGTTCGGATATTGAGCCACTGGAAGATTCTTCAATGAGATTAAACCCACTATAATAATCATCAGCGCTACAACAATGGCAAAGATTGGCCTATTTATAAAAAACTTAACCATAACTTATTTCTTTATAGGCTTAATTTTCATGCCATTTCTGACTTTCAATAAAGCAGATTTCACATATATATCGTTCGGTGTCAACCCCTTCATCACATGAACTAAAGTATCTTCCACCAACTGTCCCACCTCAACATGGCGACTCTCCACCACATTAGAATCGTTTACCAAATACAAGAACTGACCTAGCTGGTCACTACTTAAAGAGGCATCGGTAACTAATATAGCATCTTTATAAATGCAGTAAGGTAATTCTACCATTATATACATACCATCTTTCAGAATCCCATTTGGATTCTTTACTACAGCACGCATATTCACAGTACCGGTGGTTACATCTACATCGGGCGACATATAATCTATGACCCCCTCAAATTCTGCTCCCTTATTAGAACCTATACGTATAGTTACCTTATTATTCAAATCTTTGGGCAGCTTATTCGCTTCGGGCACATTAATCATATCCATCATTGTGCCTTCATCAATATTGAAATATGCATACATGGTATCGTCCTTATAAAGCGTTGCCAATGTCACTGCTTGAGCTGCCCCAGCAACATAATTTCCAACATCATATTGTTGATTGGTAACACGTCCATTACATGGAGCCTTCACGTAACAATACCCCAAGTTAGTACGTGCCGTATTTAGTTCTGCTTCGGCAGTAGCTATTGCCGCAGCCTGCTCTTTAGCCGTTGCTGCAGCCTCCAAAACCTGAATCTCACTCACTGCACCACTCTCCGAAGCCATTTTCATACGTTCATAGTTACTCTCGGCATAAGCATACTGAGCTTTATTGGTCTCTAATTGGGCCTCACTTTGTCGCAACTGATTCTCATAGGTGGTAGGTTCAATAACAAAGAGAATATCACCCTCGCGAACAAAGGCACCCGGTACCAAATTAGACTCTATTATGGTGCCATCCACACGCGCTACTAACTCTACTGTTCTGTTAGAGGTTAAAGTGCCGGGATACTCTTTCTTCAGTACAATATTTTTTACTTGAGGAGAAGACACATCAATAGATTGTACCTCTTGTTTTTGGTTTGTTTTCTTCTCTTTACAGGATACCAGCAGCAACAGCGATGCTGCAACTAAATTATATTTTTTCATCATCCTATGGTTACGCTTTATTTATATTCACTATTACTGATCTCTTCTTTATCTTTTTTCATCTTTCATTATTAGTTCTACACATGTTCATGAAACAC
>CAMTOX010000054.1 GCA_947074225.1 uncultured bacterium | reverse complement strand
AGATTTCTGAATGTGACTGGAGTTCAGACGTGTGCTCTTCCGATCTTCTTTCTTCTTATGATTTTATTTCTCTTTATGAAATGTGCTATTTATAAAATGAATTTAAGAATAATACTTGCTATTCGCTTGTAGTTTTTAATTTATAAATGGTGTCTAAGTATCAATGGAATAGCAAGATGAGCTATTAAAAGTTGTGAAGTGATTAGGATTTTCAATGTTAATGATGTATTTTTGTAATCGTTTTGAATAAAAGCAAACATTTTAGAATTGAGTATAGTTTTGTAAGAAAAGTTTATAATAATCTTTATTTATACAATAACTGTCTTATTTTAAATGTGTTGCATTTATGATTAATGGATGAAACACGTAATTTATTACCTACTTACATATTATTACTAATAACTATAAACACCAAAGTTTAACCTAAATGAAAAAATTAATTGCAATTGCTATGACAGCAGCCGTATTTGCAGGGTGTAGCAGCGACAAAGCTGGGAAACTCAGCACTCCCAACGTGGAAGATTTCAACTACGTTGTAGAACAGTTTGCCGACATACAGATACTTCGTTATCGTGTGGCAGGCATTGAGAGTTTAACTCTTCAACAACAAGAGTTGCTTTATTATTTAACCGAAGCAGCTTTGCAAGGTCGTGACATTTTGTTTGATCAAAATGGTAAATACAATTTAACCATTCGTCAATTATTAGAGGCTGTCTATAGCTCTGCTAATGTAGATAAAAATAGCGATGATTATAAGGCTTTAGAACTGTATCTTAAACGTGTATGGGTGTCTAATGGTATTCACCATCACTATGCTGGCGATAAATTTGTACCAGGTTTTACTCAAGAATTCTTTGTAAATTCTCTTCAGGCATTGCCACAAGAGGAGTTACCATTGGGTGAGGGTGAATCCTTTGACGAACTTATGGCTGTTATTTTGCCTGTGATGTTCGATCCAAGTGTAAAACCATTGCATAAGAACCAAGCTGCCGATGCCGATTTGTTGTTAACTTCGGCAAGTAACTACTATGAAGGTGTTACTCAAGCAGAGGCCGAAGCATTTTATAATGCTATGAAAGATCCTAACGACTTAGAGCCAATCTCTTACGGTTTAACCAGTCGTTTGGTGAAGAAAGATGGTATTGTCCAAGAAGAGGTTTACCGTGTAGGTGGTAAATATTCCGATGCGCTTGAGAAAGTGGTTTATTGGTTAGAGAAAGCTGCAGCAGTGGCCGAGAATGACCAACAACGTGAAGTGATAGAGAAATTAATAGAGTTTAATAAGAGTGGCGATTTGCGCACTTTTGATGAATATGCTATTTGTTGGATTGGCGATACTGCATCGCGTATTGACTTTGTTAATGGTTTCACAGAAACTTATGGCGATCCGCTAGGAATGAAAGCTAGCTGGGAATCTTTGATTAACTTTAAAGATCTTGAAGCTACAAAACGTACTGTAATTATTAGCGATAATGCACAATGGTTTGAAGATAACTCTCCAATAGCTAATGAGTATAAGAAAGACGAAGTGAAAGGTGTAACAGCAAAGGTTATTAATGCTGCTATGATGGGTGGCGACTGTTATCCAACAACTCCATTGGGTATTAACTTGCCAAATGCAAACTGGATTCGTGCAGCACATGGTTCAAAATCGGTAACCATTGAGAATGTTTCTGAGGCTTATAGCCAATCTGTAAAAGGAACCGGATTTAACGAGGAGTTTGTTTGGGGTCCTGAAGAGTTGGAAATGTTACGTAAATATAAGTTCTTAACCGACAATTTGCATACCGATTTGCACGAGTGCTTAGGTCATGGTTCAGGTAAATTGGCTCCAGGTGTAGACCCAGATGCTTTGAAAAACTATGGCGCTCCTATTGAAGAGTCGCGTGCCGATTTGTTTGGATTGTACTATATGGCCGATCCGATTATGGTAGAGTTGGGATTACTTCCTGATGAAGAGGCCTACAAAGCTCAATATTATAGCTACTTTATGAATGGTTTGATGACTCAGACCACACGTATTGAATTTGGTAAAAATATTGAACAAACTCACATGCGTAACCGTCAGTTAATTACTTCGTGGGTCCTTGAAAAAGGTAAAGAAGATAGCTGCGTAGTTCTTCAACAACGCGACGGAAAGACTTATGTTGTAATAAACAACTATGAGTTGGTGCGTCAACACCTTGGTGAGTTGTTACACGAGATTCAACGTATTAAATCTACTGGCGATTTCCCTGCTGCACAAGCTATGGTAGAGAAGTATGGCATTAAGATTGAGCCAAACTTACACCGCGAGATTTTAGATCGTTACGAAGCGTTGAAAATGGCACCATATAAAGGTTTTGTAAATCCTATCTATACTCCGTATTTCGATAATAATGGTACATTTACCGGATTGAGCATTGACTATACAGAGGATTATGCCGACCAACATTTACGTTATTCACGCGACTATTCTCCATTAACAAAGAAATAATGTTGAGTAGTTCAAAATAACATAAGCAACAGAGAGGTGGTGATAGAATATTATCTATAACCATTTCTCTGTTTTGTTATTAGCTAAAGAAGTTCTTATAGAACAGAACATTAAGATATAGAAATCATTTAAAAATCAGAGATTATGTTTTCAGGAATCGTAGAAGAGGCAGCACCTGTAATAGGTTTGCGCCATGAAGGAGATAATTTGCATATCACTATGCGTTGTTCTTTCACACATGAATTGAAAATAGACCAAAGTATAGCTCACAATGGTGTGTGTTTAACCGTGGTAGATATCAAAGACGATAACTACACTGTAACGGCTATTAAAGAGACTTTGGAGCGTAGTAATTTGGGCTTATTGCAAGAGGGTAGTAAGGTGAATTTAGAACGTAGCATGATGATGAATGGTCGTTTAGATGGTCATATTGTTCAAGGACATGTGGACCAGACAGCTATTTGTACTGAAGTGCGTAATGCTAATGGTAGTTATTACTATCATTTCCAATATAAAACAACACCAGAAATGCGTGAGCGTGGTTATATAGCTGTGGATAAAGGTTCTGTAACAGTAAATGGTGTAAGTTTAACGGTGTGCGACCCTAGCGACGATAGCTTTGAAGTTGCTATAATTCCTTATACTTGGGAACATACAAACTTTCACCAAATAGAGGTGGGAACGGTAGTAAATTTAGAATTTGATATTATTGGCAAGTATATTGCTCGTATGATAGTGCGTTAATACATTCTATTTACTATTCTATTAAAAAGCATAATATATGGATTCAGAGTATTTAAAACAGTTCGAAATTAAGGTGGCCGAGCAGTTGTTGCAAATAGCTACCGAAAAAGGTGCATTGGCAGGTGAGATATATGTAGTAGATGAGTTGGACGATGCCTGGAAGGCTATGGCACCTTACTATATGGCCGACGCTGTACCAAATATAGCAACACATCCTAATGTGGCACTTGCTTGGGCCGGATACTTAGGTATGGGTGCTGCAGCAATATGGGATAAAGATTGGAGTGAAGAGACCGACCTTGAACTTCTGTATAAACAGCTTGTCGACCCTCGTGGCTTTGATGCTATGGACGATTATGTTTGCGATGTGCTCTATGGCTTAGCACCAGATTCTGACGACCGTAAAGAGTTGGATAATTTGTGGCGTACCATGGCCGATAAGGCTAATGCATTAATAAAGAATGAACAGGTGGAACCGCAAACAGAAGAAGCCTTTCATATTTTTGCTCGAACAGTAAAAGTAATTTATATATTGGGATACTCTATTGGCTTGCATGGTATTGGATATAGGTTGCAAAAAGTAGACATTCCTTTACCTAAAGATCAATTGCCTTCTTAGGTTAGATAAATCCATATTTAAATAATAGCTATAGCTCTTAATAATAGAGTTATAGCTATTATTTTTATCTCTATAGATCGTGTTGTTTGCTCTTGAAATGTTAAATATGTGATTTATAAGGATAAATGCTCTATTGATGGCAATAATTGTACTATTCTGTCGTTTTTTTATTAGTAATGAAATAATCGCTTATATTTCTATGTAAGCGGTTGTATAAATCAAGAAAAAAAAGTAATTTTAACGAGTATTTTGGTGGATTATTGCTTATTATTATTTTAGTGTAAATTGTTGGTATAAAACAAGTTGAGAAATAATAAGTAACAGTCGGCTGAATTTATTGTAACTAATCTTGAATTAAAATGATTGAATATATCCGTGGAGAACTTGCCGAGTTGGCACCTACCTATGTTGTATTAGAGAGTAATGGAATAGGTTATATGCTAAATATCTCCTTAGTAACCTATGCTGAATTGACCGGAAAATCCCAATGTAAATTGTTGGTTTATGAAGTAATACGCGAAGATGCTCATTTGTTGTATGGTTTTTTAACGAGTGCAGAACGTGAGCTGTTTTTGTTGTTAATTTCAGTGAGTGGCGTAGGTGCAAATACAGCACGTATGATTTTATCGTCGTTATCGGCCTCTGAATTACAAGAAGCCATTCTTCAAGGTAATGTATCTCTATTGAAAAATATAAAGGGCATAGGTCAAAAGAGTGCCGAACGCATTATTGTTGACCTCAAGGATAAAGTAGGCAAAGTAGCTTCAAATGGTGAGTTACCCTCTTTATCTCTTGGCGATAGTGGAGTTAAATCTGAAGCCGTTGCAGCCTTAGTGATGTTAGGTTTCCAACAAGCGGCATCGAGCAAGGCCGTGGATAAATTATTAAAACAAGAACCGGGATTATCTGTAGAAAAGATTATTAAACAAGCACTACGTATGTTGTAGTATAATAGCTTTTTATAAAGCTATGCATCTTGGAACTATATGAGATGAGTTTGTGTAGAGGAGTTCCAACTATTATTATCTATCATATCTATGAATCTATATCGTAAATTATTTTTAGCATTCTTAATTAGTGGTGTTGGCATGCTTGCTTATGCAGTGCTTGGTAGTGCCTCGTCAATGCATGGCTCTGTGTTTGCCGATGACGATGAACCTACACAAGAGTCCAATAGCAATGAGGATAATCTTTCCGAGGAGTATCTTTATGGGGTAAAGCCCATGGAGGTTATTACTTATGAAGATTTGAAGAAAGAGTATCCGATGGATATTGCTAATCCAAGTAATGTGAATAGTGTGGTAGAGTATGATGGTGCTACGGGTAACTATATTTTACGTACTAAGGTTGGCGATATGGAGGTGTCGACTCCTTTTGTGATGTCGCCCGAGGAGTATCAAAGATACTCTTTGCAACAGCAAATGGGTCAATATTGGCGTCAGCGTAATGCCGATAATCAAGCAAACTACGAAGATAAATTCAATATTACCGACATGAAGTTTAGCTTAGGACCCGCCGATAAGGTCTTTGGTCCTGGCGGAGTGCAAGTAAAGACTCAAGGTTCGGCCGAGCTAACATTTGGTGTGTTGAGTAATAGAGTAGATAATCCCTCTCTCTCACAACGTTTAAGAAGAACTACAACTTTTGACTTCGACGAGAATATTCAGCTAAACGTAAATGCTTCTGTGGGCGATAAGATAGCTTTCAATATGAACTACAATACGGAAGCCTCTTTTGATTTTGACCAACAGCAGTTGAAGTTAAGTTATCAAGGGCATGAAGATGAGATTATTAGAAATATTGAGATGGGTAATATCTCTATGCCTTTAAATACTTCCTTAATTCGTGGTAGTTCTACACTCTTTGGTGTTAAAGCCGATTTACAATTTGGTAAATTAAATGTTATTGCCGTGGCTTCACAACAGAAGTCGCAAGCTTCGTCTGTGAATAGTAGGGGAGGTTCTCAGTTGATGGATTTTGAGGTGAAGGCCGATAACTACGATGAGAACCGTCACTTCTTCTTAGCTCACTACTTTCGTGAGACTTTTGACCAAAATATGAGTCAATTGCCTTATATCTCCTCGGGCATTACCATTAACAGAATAGAGGTATGGGTTACCAATAAACGCGGAAACTACGAGCAGTCGCGTAATATTATCTCTTTCATGGACTTAGGAGAGAATACACGAATAGATAATTCGCATTGGAGATCTAACAATACCAAATACCCGGAGAATAGTTCAAACTCGCTTTATAACGAGGTTAAAGATATTCCCGGTATTCGCGATATTCAGCTTTTTAATCAGTTGATGGATGCAAACTTCTCAGGTCTTGGAATTATTGGAGGAGAAGATTATGAGAAAGTAGAGAGTGCTCGATTGTTAGATGCTTCAGAATATACCTTAAATAGTCAGTTAGGGTATATCTCATTAAGAAACACCTTAAATGCCGATGAGGTTCTTGCTGTAGCCTTTGAATATACCGCAGGAGGTAAGGTGTATCAAGTGGGAGAATTCTCTACCGATGGTATTGATGCTCCCAATTCACTTATTGTAAAGTTACTTAAGAGTACTGCTACGTCGCCCGTTACAGCAATGTGGCACTTGATGATGAAAAATATCTACTATTTAGGTGGTACCAATATTCAAGAAGATAAGTTTAAACTAGATATTCAATATTTAGGCGACTCTACCGGTATCTATTTGAGTTATCTAACTGAAGGCGACATTAAGAATCAGCTCTTGCTTAGAGTTATGGGTCTTGATAGATTAAATCAATATGGCGAGCCACGTCCAGATGGTAAGTTTGACTATGAAACCAATTATACTATCTATCCATCGTCGGGACGAATTATCTTCCCGGTAGTAGAACCTTTCGGTTCGCACTTGCGCAAAATGATAGGTAATGATGCTGTTGCCGATAAGTATGTATTTCAAGAACTTTACGACTCTAGTAAGGTTGTGGCTCAGGAACAATATAATAGTAATAAATATCTTATAAAAGGTAAGTATCAGGCTACTAATGGTTCTCAGATTAGCTTAAATGCTATGAATGTGCCGCGTGGTTCAGTAAAAGTAAAAGCCGGCGGAGCAATATTGACTGAGAATGTCGACTTTACAGTAGACTATACCATGGGTACAGTCTTGATTTTGAATGAAGCTATATTGGCTTCTGGAGCAAATATCGAGGTGGAGTTAGAGAGTCAATCGCTCTTTAATTTACAGCGTAAGACTTTGGTGGGAGCACATTTGGAATATGCCTTCAATAAAGATTTCTCTATTGGTGGTACCATTATGCACCTTTCAGAAATGCCTTTGGTAACGAAGACTATGATAGGTAGTGAACCAATCTCCAATACTATTTGGGGGGTTAATGCTGCTTACCGTAACGATAATCAGTGGCTTACAAAAGCGGTCGATGCCATACCATTAATTCATGCTACAGCTCCTTCGGCAATAGCTTTTCAAGGTGAGTTTGCACAATTAATACCAGGCTACCGAAAAATAGATAATAACCCGGGTTATGCTTATTTAGACGATTTTGAATCGACCGTTACCGGTATTGATTTAAAATATCCATACTATTGGAAATTGGCTAGTACACCATACGACAACTCAGTGGATGCACTTTTCCCTGAGGCAGGACTTAGTAATAATGTAGATTATGGTAAAAACCGTTCTCTCTTTGCATGGTTCTCTATCGATAATAGTGTCTTTAACCGCGATAACTCTACTACTCCAATAAATATTAGAGAAGATAAGAATCTTCAATCTAACCATTTAACGCGTGAGGTAACCGAACAGGAGTTATTCCCTAACCGTCAGGCTGTAATGGGACAGTCTACCATTCTTTCAGTATTGAATCTTAGTTTCTATCCCGAAGAGCGTGGTCCTTATAATGTTGATTTAAATGTGGATCCTGCAACCGGGAATTTGAATAATCCAAAGAAACGTTGGGGTGGTATGATGCGTAAACTAGATACCAGCGATTTCGAGAGTTCAAATATTGAATATATAGAGTTCTGGATGATGGATCCATTTGTAAACGATACTTTAGGCACGCATCATGGTGGTGATTTATATTTTAATATAGGCGATATATCGGAAGATATATTGAAAGATGGTAAGAAATTCTTCGAGAATGGTTTACCAGCCAATGGAGATACCACATTAACCGAAACCACTGTATGGGGTAGAATACCAAAAGTGCAATCAACAGTAATGGCATTTGATAATGATGTTGAAGCTCGTAAGAATCAAGACGTTGGTTTAAATGGTTTGAGTCGTGAACAAGAGTTTGAATTCCCTACCTATAGAGATTTCTTGTCAAATCTTCGTACTGTTTTAACGCCAGCCGCTGTGGCAGCATTAGAACAAGATCAATTCTCTCCGTTCAATGATCCAGGGGGCGATAAGTATCATTACTACCGTGGTCGTGATTATGATGAGGAGCGTTTAGGCATTTTAGATCGCTATAAAAGATATAATGGTACCGAGGGTAACTCACCCGATACGCAGTTGAATGAGGAGAACTATTCAACTTCGGCAACTACAATTCCCGATGTTGAAGATATTAATTCTGATAATACCATGAATGAATACGAGCGTTATTATCAGTATAGAGTCTCTTTACGTCGCGACGATATGGAAGTGGGTACTAACTATATTACCGATAAGATAGAACGTGTGGTAACATTAAAGAATGGTGTTGAATCGCCAGTCTCTTGGTATCAGTTTAAAATTCCTATTCGTGAATATCAGAAACGTGTAGGTGCCATACGCGATTTTAAATCGATACGTTTCATGCGTCTCTTCTTGACCGACTTTGAAGAACCTATGTTCTTGCGTTTTGCAACCATGGAATTAGTGCGTGGTGAATGGCGTAGATATACAAAAGATTTGTATCCTATTTCAACGCCTCCAACCTCTAATGGTTCTTTGGATATATCGGCAGTAAATATTGAGGAGAACGACAATAAAGAACCTGTAAACTATGTTTTGCCTCCAGGTGTAACACGTCAAACCGACCCTAGCCAAGCTCAAATACGTCAAGAAAATGAACAGGCCATGGTTCTACGTATATACGATTTAGCACCAGAAGATGCTCGTGCTGTATATAAAAATATTACCTATGATATGC
>CAMTOX010000053.1 GCA_947074225.1 uncultured bacterium | reverse complement strand
GGCATACGAGATTTCTGAATGTGACTGGAGTTCAGCCGTGTGCTCTTCCGATCTCGCTGATTCATATTTCCAAAATTATAGGTTACAGAAAGACCTATCATTGTACCATGCCCTTGACGCTCGTAATCTTGCCAGAAGGTGTCGCTATAGGTAATATTACGCCATCCATGCGACTGCAATAGGTCGCGTACGTTCAGTGCCAGCACTAATTTACGGTCTAAGAATGTCTTGCGAACACCAATATCCATTCGGTAGGTCGCCTTAGCCTCTCCTTGTGCAATAACACGTGGTGAGTTATAACCACCGGTAATTTGCCCTGAGAATCCTTTTCCAAATAGGAAGTTACCCATTAAACGAACACTCCAAGAGAAACCTTCCGTGCGAGGGGTTAAGAGGTCGGGAATTCCATCTAAATTTGAATCGTAATATACATCTTCCATTAAGGAGTAGTAAAGATTAACAGTCGAAGTGAGATTAAACCATTTAGCAATTCTGTTCTTGGCTACGAGCTCTAAACCTCCGGTATGCTGCTCGGCAATATTTTCAAAAGTTGAGTACATAACATTGTCGGCACCAATGAAACGTACACGTTGTATCACATCGTCCATATATCGGTAATAGAGCGAACCTGAAAGAGCATGATTGTCCCAAGTCTTGATATAGTTAAACTCTACGGCACTTGCAAATTCAGGATTTAACCAAGGGTTACCAAATGATATATCGGTAGAGTCACTTAAATCACGATATGCATTTAACTGGCGGCCACGTGGACGATTTATACGACGGGTATAGTTTAACTGAATCTCGTTATTACGTGGTAACGCATAAGAGAGATAGGCTGTTGGATAGAGCTCAAAATAACTACGAGTGGTGGTCTGATAAGCTAAATCGGAAGCATCGCGTGTTTGAATAAAGGTATTAGTATACTCACCACGTAAACCTGCTTGGAAACTAAAATTACCAAACTTAGCACCAAAAGTAGCATAAAGGGCAGCTATATACTCAGTATACCGATAGTCGTTATATTGTACCAAAGTAGAGTCCATATCATTATTATATAGATCGTAGGCTCTGGAAGGTGAGAATCTATCTCTCCATGAACCAAACAATCCTACCTCTAACTTCATATTTTCTTGAAATTTCTGAACATAGTCCGACTTAAACTCTGCCCCTTGATTATTCACATTATTCTGCTGAAACTGCTTATAATCGATACCATTATTAGAGAGGTAATATTGATTATAGATTGAACTATTGTGATGGCTGTTGTTAGAGTAAGACAATGAAGAACGCCATTCTGAACCTTTGCGATCAATCTCATAAAGATAGTCCAACGACACATTGTAAGAGTTTCGACCACCATTCTCCGAATTATCACGACGGTAGTGTTGATAACTGTTGTTAATCATATCCTCAATTGTATACTCTGAGAGACTACTTTTACGGTTCATTCCAAAGTGTCCGGTAAAGGAGGCACCGAGTGTTTGTTTCTGAGTTAAATGAAAATCTACTCCTGCACGTACAAAGAGCCCTCCAAAGGTACGGTTATCGGACGTTTCCTGCGTTAAGTGCGACAAAGTATCGCCTCGTGAACTATTTGGACGAAATGTGTATCGGTCTGTACTACCGCTACCCTCCATATTCATTAATCGGTAGCCAATGTTTGCATAAGCATCGACCAACGAGCTATTATAATTTATATTGGCCGAAAGGTTACCACCCGGATATTTTGCCCCCCAAGGGTAGTTCACACCAGCTTGCACGCTACCATAATAACCAGCATTACGGTCTTTTTTCATCACTAAGTTAATAATACCCGCTGTACCTTCAGGGTTATATTTTGCCGAAGGGTTAGTAATTAGTTCTACGGCTTCAATAGAACCTGCAGGCATCTGTTCCAGAATTTGTGCGCGGTTATCGGCATCTAATCCGGAAGGTTTACCATTGATCCACACCTCAACACTCGAGTTATTACGCAACGATACATTTCCCTCATTATCCACTTCAACAGAAGGAATATTTGACAACATCTCTGAGGCGCTAGCCCCTGCCGAGGCTAAGTTCTGGTCTACATTAAATACTTTCTTATCGATATCAAAACGCATTTGAGAGGCTTGGCCTGTAACCTCTACACCTTGAAGCATGGTAGCATCTTCTTTAAGTTTAATGGTGCCAAGATTTACAATTGGATTTTCGCTCGTTATTTCAACATGCTTCTGATAATCTGTAAAGCCAATGAAGCTTATTTTCAAGTCGTATAAACCCACAGGCACTTCCTGAATGATAAATTCTCCTTCAACATCGGTAATCCCACCTTTCACAATAGCTTCACCACCCACTTTAGTCAGTACAACATTGACATAATCTAAAGGGTGCCTTTGTGAGTCGACAACGCGTCCCTTCACAGTTCCTGACACTGCAGGAAGTGCTGCTATCATAGTGAGTAGCAACAAAATAAAACGTTTTCTTCTTATCATAGTGTTTTAGGTTATTTACTTTTTACGTTCCTTCATTTCAACCGCACTTATGACTATCTATATTGTAGAAGGTTTAAAAAGATTCGTGTTTTTTAGAAATATTGTGCTCTCTATTATTTTTCTTTTAACTTTGCACTCATAATCATCTTAAAATAGATTTTTGTATGCCAAACATTGCCATCTTTCCCGGAAGTTTTGACCCCTTCACCATAGGGCATCAAAATATTGTGCAACGCGCTTTGCCTCTCTTTAACAAACTCTATATTGCTATTGGCCATAATACTCAAAAGCGATCGTTTATGACAATTGAAGAGCGATTAAGCGAACTCAAGAAGCTATATGCCAACGAACCAAAAATAGAGGTTATTGCTTATAGCACTCTCACTGTCGACTGCGCTTTATCAATTCAAGCCAACTTTATTGTGCGCGGTGTGCGCTCCATTATCGACTTTGAATATGAGAAAACTATTGCCGATACTAACAAACAGTTATCGGGCATTGAGACCATCTTGCTATATACCGAGCCGCAACTGGCAAACATCTCTTCGTCATTAGTGCGCGAATTGGCAGCTTTTGGCAAAGACATCTCACCCTACATCCCGCACAAATAATATAAATATATATATACTATTGATATAGGAACTCATTCTCCCCTATAAAAAATTAAAACAGCACTGAAGTCATAAACTTCCGTGCTGTTTTAATTTCTTATACTAATATTTCTTTCCCATAGGGTCAAAACCTTGACCATATACGCCAATAGCTGACGATTGCGATACGAAAGCATTGCTATCTATCTCCTTCACAATATGGAATATACGGTTAGACTCATGGCGTCGCACCAATACGGTAACGATCTTAATGGGCTCTTTAGAGTAATATCCCTCGCCATCAATAAAAGTAACCCCTCGGTGTACCTCTTCGCTAATGGCGTCGGCAATGGCTTGATGCTTCTTTGAGAAGATGAAGAATTGAACCGATTGTCGGTCGCCATTCACCATCAAATCTATGGTATAAGTCATTATAGCCATCACTATCAAACCATAAACAATCTTTGTAACATCACCTTCGGGCAAGAAATAACTTGAAGAAATTATCACCACATCGCAGTACAACAAAGCGCGACCTAAGGTAATGTTGCGATACTTGTTCACTATCTTTGCAATAATATCTGTACCTCCGGAACTACCATTATTAATAAAGGTGAGTCCCATACCTATTCCGGCCAAAATACCACCTAACACGCACGACATAAAGGCATCAAATTCTGCCAAAGGTTTTATTGGCAATGCCAACCAAAGTGTCAACATACATACACCATAAATAGTGCGCAAGCTAAAGGCAAATCCCAATAGCTTAATCGCTAACGCCAAAAGTATCGCGTTAATAATAAAATAGGTTACTGAGATTGGAACTCCGGTAGCATATAATACGATAGCACTAATACCGGTAGCACCTCCACCTGTAATTTCGTGAGGGATTAGGAACCACTTCCAAGCAAGGGCATAAAGTAATAACCCAAACGCTATCATCACATACTCTTTCAACTGACTCCACACACGTTTCTTATCTATTGTCATCTTCTAAAAAATTTATAAGGCTATCTATGTTAAAACCTTACTTCTTGTATTATTTTTAAATTACTATATTTACAATTTTTCCTGGTACTACAATCACCTTCTTAGGTGTTTTGCCTTCTAGGAATTTTGCGGTTTGTTCGTGCTCCATAGCTGCTTTTTCAACCAATACTTTATCGCTGTCGGAAGGTAGTTCTATAGTGAAACGCACTTTACCGTTAAAGGAGATAGGGTACTTCACATTGGCCTCCTTCAAGAACTCCTCATTAAACTCTGGGAATGTAGCATTGCAAACAGTATCTTCATTACCTAAAGCATGGTAAAGTTCTTCTGAAATATGGGGGGCAAAAGGTGCCAATAAAATAACTAATGGTTCTAAAATATCACGCTTAGAACATTTCTGTTGTGTCAACTCATTAACACAGATCATGAAGGCCGATACCGACGTATTGAACGAGAAGCCCTCAATATCGCCACCAATCTTCTTAATGGTTTTGTGAAGCGTCTTCAATTCTTCGGTAGTAGGCGCATCGTCTGTAATGGTCAATGCATCGCCCTTATAGAAAAGTCCCCAAAGTTTTTTCAAGAAACGGTGCACTCCATCAATACCATTAGTATCCCAAGGCTTGCTCTGTTCAAGTGGTCCTAAGAACATTTCGTACAGACGCAACGTATCGGCACCATACTTCTCAACAATATCGTCAGGATTTACCACATTGAACATGGACTTACTCATCTTCTCAACAGCCCATCCACACATATATTTGCCATCTTCAAGAATAAACTCGGCATCTTTATACTCAGGCATCCATGCGCGGAAGGCATCAATATCTAACTGATCGTTACTCACAATATTCACATCAACGTGAATCTCTTGGGTATCGTAACTATCCTTTAAATTTAACGACACATAGCTATTAGTACCTTTAACACGATATACAAAGTTTGAACGTCCTTGTATCATTCCTTGGTTAATCAACTTCTTATAAGGCTCATCTTTACAAATTAAACCAAGGTCGAATAAGAACTTATTCCAGAAACGACTATATATTAAGTGACCGGTGGCATGTTCTGTTCCGCCAATGTAAAGGTCTACATTTTGCCAATAGTTATTAGCTTCATGCCCTACCAAAGCTGTTTCATTATGTGGATCCATATAACGCAAGTAGTAGGCCGACGAGCCTGCAAATCCCGGCATGGTATTCAACTCTAACGGATACCCTTCGGCAGTGGCCCAACCTGTGGCACGGCCCAATGGTGGTTCGCCACTCTCGGTAGGCAAATATTTATCAATTTCAGGAAGCTGCAAAGGCAACTGATTATCGTCCAACACATAAGGCATTCCATCTTTATAGTACACTGGGAATGGTTCGCCCCAATAACGTTGACGGCTAAAAATAGCATCGCGTAAACGGTAGTTCACCTTCACAGAACCTATACCCTCTTCGTGGATATATTTTTTCATGGCCGCAATAGCCTCTTTCACCTGCATACCATTTAGGAATCCAGAATTCATCATTACACCCTCTTTGGCATCGAAGCTTGCTTCGCTCACATCGCACCCCTCAATTAATGGGATGATAGGTAAACCAAAGTGACGTGCAAAGGCGTAGTCGCGGCTATCGTGAGCCGGCACAGCCATAATAGCACCGGTACCATAACCAGCCAATACATAGTCGGAAATATAAACCGGAATCTCCTCTTTACTCAAAGGGTTAATAGCATACGAACCTGTAAACACACCTGTTACGCGTCGATCCGAGAGACGCTCGCGCTCTGTGCGACGTTTTACAACCTCTAAATAGTCGGTTACTGCCTCACGTTGTTCGTCGGTTACTAACGCCTGCACATATTCACTCTCGGGAGCCAATACCATAAAGGTCACTCCGAAAACAGTATCTGCACGGGTAGTAAATATTTCCAACTCTAAGTCGCTATTAGCCACTTTAAAGAACATCTCAGCACCTTCCGAACGTCCAATCCAGTTACGCTGTGTCTCTTTCAGAGAGTCAGTCCACTCCAACGAGTTCAAGCCATCGAGCAACCGTTGTGCATAGGCCGATACACGTAGCGACCACTGACGCATCACACGCTGTTCAACCGGGTGTCCGCCACGCACGCTCAACCCTTCGCTTACCTCATCGTTTGCCAACACGGTTCCTAAAGCAGGGCACCAATTCACCTTCAAATCGGCTAGGTAGGCTATACGGTAGTTCATCAATACCTCTTGTTGGTGGTTCACATCCCAACCATTCCACTGCTGGGCAGTGAACTGCAACGGCTCTGTTTGTGCAACAGAAATACCCTCACTACCCTTTTGTGCAAAGTGCAATACCAACGCTTCTATGGGCAATGCCTTACAAGCGGATGTGTCGTAATAGTGATTGAACATACGAATGAAAGTCCATTGTGTCCAATGGTAATATTCAGGATCTGAAGTGCGTATCTCACGACTCCAGTCGTAATTAAAACCTATTTTATCCAACTGCTCACGGTAGCGTGCAATATTCTTATCGGTAGTGATTGCCGGATGTTGTCCTGTTTGAATGGCATACTGTTCGGCTGGCAAACCATAGGCATCGTAACCCATAGGGTGCAACACATTAAAACCTTTCAAACGTTTGTAACGACTGTAGATGTCGCTAGCTATATAGCCCAGAGGGTGTCCAACATGTAGCCCTGCACCAGAAGGATAAGGAAACATATCGAGCACATAAAACTTTGGCTTATCTTTCTCAATCTCCACTTTATACACAGCATGGTCTTTCCAATACTGCTGCCAACGTGGCTCAATTTCTCTAAAATTATATTCCATAATGATTTACTATTTTTCCAACGTTCTCTAAATGTAATGATTACAAAGGGAATAACACATATTTTTGCTTCACTACAATTAACTTGCAAAGGTAATATTTTTTACGACAAAATAATAATTCCTTAGCGCTGGAATATTACCAACGCTAAGGAATTTACAGAGGCATATTTAGCACAATGTAACATCTTGCAATTCAACAAATCAGGAGCTCACCACTCTATAAGATATAAGAGTATATAAATGAAATTAAAAACGGTTCATTCGTATAGAGACTCTCCTTTTTAGCTCTAAAATTTAAAAGGAATAGTGCCTTCTAAACTATTAATCCCCCCACACCAAGAACAGTGTAGGGGGATTAACTCTAACTTATAGAAGTTTAATTCTTCTCTATTTCACAACAATCTTACCATAAATTACTTTATTACTAGCCGTAGTAATACGAATAACATATAATCCGCTTGCATCAAAACCATCCACACGCACCGGCAACTCTTGAACGTGTAAAACCTTAACACGTTCGCCCGACGATTTGAACACCTCTAATACCATACCATCTATTTCCAACTCATTAAGATTTGCATTAATAATGACCTCTTCATACTGAGCTATTGGATTTGGATATATTTCAAACACATCGTTAAGAACATCGGCCAGCGATACATCATTATAAACAGTAAGGGTTAAAGTTACGATACTATCACAACCTGCCTCCGTTTTATGTCGAATCACATGCACACTATTGCCCAACATCGTAAGATCATTAAATACCGTATCTAAATAGGTGTAAGGCATCTCGGAGGTCATAATAGTTCTAGCATCATTAACTGTATAGGCCGGATTTACGGTTAAATTAAGTGTAATGGTACTATCGCATCCTGAGCTAGATACATAATGATGAACATAAGTTCCCGTTGTTGATTCGCTGAAACCATGTCCAACATAAACCTCATCTGGACATATAGATTCATTGTATACGGATACAACATTTGGAACTACCGTTAAAAGTAGTGTTATTACACTATCATTACCATTAGCATTCGTTGCCAAACGTTCAAAAGTATAAGGTGAATTCATTGCATCCAAATCGCCACTTGGAATATTAAACCCATGACTACTATAATTATACCCTTCACATACGCGATCTTGAACAAAGAAACTATTCACAGGTATAACTTTTACATTGTCAATATGTAAGTCATTACTAATAAGAAGGTCTGGTATTGAACACTCACCATAGAAAGCAATCTTGATATTCATACCTTGATAAGCCGATAACTTTATTATCGCTTTATCACAGAATGCAGAAATAGAATTAAATGCATAATCGCCTTCATTAGTATTACTCCACACTGTTGTATTTGACGGTTGCCATGTTAAACCACCATCGGTTGATATAACAACTATAAACCTATCGGACAAACGGGTATTAGGATCTTGAATAGGCAAATTAGAGTTATAAGCTGTAAGTGCCATATCGAAGGTTAAACAAGCATCCTGTGAGATATAAATTTCTGGAGAGGTTATCCAATTATACATTTGAGAACTCGTATACGATATTTTTATCGACTTATCTATAGAGGTAAAATTGCCATTACTCTCCACCCATCCGCCATCATATGGGAATAATATTGCCGAACCATTAAATACGAGAGATAATTCTCCCCTATAAGTTGACCAACAGACTGGTGGGTATAGTGAGAAATCCTCCACATAAGGAATATTTTCCACCGAACATAATGTAGTAAAATCTACACCACTAGACCAAATACTAGTATCGCCCGCCTCACAAATAGTACTCATATAACATTTAAATGCGGTATTACCTTGAAGATTATTTAACTGAACCGAGTTCCCCGTTACAATAGTATCCACAAAAGCTACACTAGCATCGGCAAAGGTAGTTAAATATGGTGTAATCAGTAATCGATATTTAACAGCCGGATAGCTATTACTATTATCGGTCCAGCTCACACGAGCACTATTTCCCAAAATATCGCTTACTATTATTTCCGATGGTTCTAAACAACCATCTGCCACTTCTATCTCCACATCATCTATCATACAGTAACCACCAGCCGACGTTAAAAAACTCATTGCAAAAACCAAACGGTGTTCATTCCCTGTATAACCACTTAACAGCACACTTGTTTGCGAAACTTTATTGTTTAATAATATTCTATCAATCTCTTGGAACGTTTCAAAGTTGCTATAATCACTCATAGTACCTATAAGAAGTACCCGATTAGGTAAATCGGACAAATGCTTTA
>CAMTOX010000052.1 GCA_947074225.1 uncultured bacterium | reverse complement strand
TCTATTTATTAAAAATAAACAAATTAACATTAATATATACTAAAAATACAACGCACTAATTACTCTTGTTTATAAAGTCATACTTATTGATTAAGAGTAAGATTAAAACAACTAGTAATAGTATATCTGAGTTACTCTAAAAAGCATCGACAAAACAATGGAACTATACTTAATTGTTCCATATGATAGGAACTTTATAACTACGTATTGATATAGAAGAAGTAACGATCTTTGTAAAATAAATAGTAAATATAAAACCGTCTTAATCAAATGATATTAGAGATACTTATTACCATGTATTGTATCATACCTATTAATAGATAAAAAAAGAATGAATGTAAAACAGAGATAAAATAAGAGTGTAAGACCATTTCGTAGAGAAAAACAATCCTTATTAAATCTATACAATTATAGAGCTAATGTAGCTATGCTACTATTTCTTGATTTTCACATTTCAAACCAGCCAAAACGAAATCAGATAATTTTGAAAGAGAGTTACGAATAAACTTGCAAAGAGAGAAAAAAAGTCACAAAAAAAGAGAGTGCAAAATAATAGAAGAATGATATTATAAGAATGCTAAAAGTAAGAATAAAGAAGAAAAAACAGCAGAACAAAGCGCAAATTTTAAGCAAATAAAAGAGTCAAAATAATTAAATGCAAACAATCACTATTTTTCAGATTCATTTATTGTTTAAGTTATTACAAAGGAGTATCTTTGCACTCAAATTGCAATAGCCTACCAACGTGGACTAACAACCTAAACAACAACTCATATGTCCCATCTTCCTTTTAAAGTATTTTCTGGTCAGAACAGTCGTTATCTGGCAGAAAAGATTTGCAAATCGCTCGATTGCGAGCTTGGACAAGTAACTTGTCAACACTTTTCAGACGGCGAATTTGCCGTTTGGTATGAAGAAACAGTACGCGGACGCTACGTTTATCTCATACAATCTACATTCCCAAACACCGACAATTTAATGGAGCTACTCCTTATGATCGATGCCGCAAAACGCGCCTCGGCCTATAAAATTGTTGCTGTAATCCCTTATTTCGGTTGGGCACGTCAAGATCGTAAAGATAAACCACGTGTATCTATTGGTGCAAAACTCATTGCCGACCTTTTGAGTACTGCTGGTGTAGACCGTGTTATTACTATGGATTTACATGCCGATCAAATTCAAGGATTCTTCGACGTTCCTGTAGATCACCTCTATGCGTCGACAGTATTTATCCCATTCATTCGCAATCTACAACTTGAAAACCTTGTGGTGGCTTCACCAGATGTGGGTGGTTCTAAACGTGCACACACTTATGCTAAACATTTGGATGCACCATTAGTACTTTGTCATAAAACACGCGAGAAAGCTAATATGGTAAGCAATATGACCATCATTGGCGATGTAAAAGGTAAGAACGTATTAATCGTTGACGATATGGCCGACACTGCTAATACACTTTGTAAAGCTGCAGACCTTATGATTGAAAATGGAGCTTTAAGCGTACGCGCTATGGTTACACATGCGGTAATGTCGGGGAAAGCTATTGAGAATGTCATGAACTCTAAAATGGAAGAGCTTATCATTACTGATTCTATTCCTTTCGACAACTCTAAATGTCCTAAAGTTCGCATAATCTCTATTGCCGATATCTTTGCCGATACCATTCAAAGTGTTTACAACAACCAATCTATTAGCTCACACTACTTACTATAAAGCAGTTGGTTATAGTACAATATAGAAAAAGCCCCAATATTCACATATTGGGGCTTTTTGCTGCAGGCACCATGACATGCCATACAGAAGTGTACTAATCAAAAACTTATCAAAAATTAATCTAAACTAATCTGTGGCCGAAATTTATCGTAACCTAAAAAAGAGAGGTTTTAATAGAGAGTTATAAACTAAACAATTTTACATTTTCCTAAAAAACAAACAGATTAAAACCTATTATTAAGTTATGAAAAAGGAGTCCCTATTAGGTTACAATAAATTTCTTTTCCACTATATTTATAGTGTGATTATAAAAACTATTGAAAGAATGAAAGAGTTTTGGAGTGTAAAAATTAGTATCCTTACCTCTTCTCATTGAAAAGAAAATCAACATCTAACAAGTTCCACTCACCTTCTTACTCCATTGTGCTATTCATTAATAGCTCATCCTTACATTACAAAAGTAGCATAAAGAGACCTTTTCTGAAATACCTAATAATGGCGATTCTAATGCCAATATGAGGTAATTAAAGTGGCTTTAACCATTACAATTAGGTATTAACCCAAAAATAGCATTATTATCTACCTGAAATTTAGCACTAAAAAAATACGTATACCCACAGAATTGTAACAGTATAAACATACTGGCAAAGCTCTACACATAAGTATGTATGAAGTGTTCTACCAGGAGCCAACAACTGTTACTAATGAGCTACCGTAGCTTCATCTATATAAAAAGCTGCACCCTCCATTCGCATGAAGAGTGCAGCCAAAACACAAAATTATATACAACTTTACTCTGGTTATGGAAACAAAGTCTAAATAGGAGTGTTCTAATAATGTTTCTATAAAAGAGTCATCTCTTGCAAGAGAAATAACAAGCAACAATTTAAACCCACTTCTTTATTAACATTATAGCGCAAACATCATAACAAAGAATATATAGAGTCTACTTAGAGACAATATAGATATAAAAATAGTATCTATAACCTTACCTCTCTCACCTATATTTGTTATATAGAACACCCCTCTACAAATCAAAAACTAAATCTTTAAGTTTAATCCCACGAAATAGGTACGTGGTAATGCCGGACCATACACATAGGCAGCATCACGGTCCACTCCTTGGTCTATGTCACGTTGAAAACTATTCAACACATTCTTCACTCCACCATTCACCTCAAGTGTGTAACGCTTATAGAGTGGAATCTCATACCCTACTCTCACACCTAAATCCCAAAAGTTAGGAGTAATCTCTTCACGGTCATTCTCAATATAGCCTGCAAAGTGTTGCACTAACATATGTCCGGTAAACTTACCATTCAAATTAATGGTTAATCCTTTAATAGGCATATAGTTTATCAATGCAAAACCATAATGATCGGGGGTACGGAACATACGAGTTTGTGGTTCTATATCCTCATCTTCCGACCAGTGCACAGGTTCCATATATTGACTGCGTTGGAAAGTATAGCCTAACTGCATAGAGAGTTTTTTACCATACTCTGCACCAGCCTCAAAGTTTAATCCTGCCACACGTGCGCCCGAAGCATTAGTACGTAATAAGAGTAAATTTCCTAAGTTGTCATACCCCATATCTTCAAGAATAAAGACATTGTTGAGTTGTGTAAAGAATCCTTCAAGGGTTAAATTCACATTCCAACGTCCGAAACGTTGTTGCCAATCGGCCGAAGCACTTACACTATGAGAATATTCAGGGCGTAGTTCCGGATCTATAACAATGAGCGATACCTCGCCACCTACTGCACCGACGTGTAAATCTTCATCGTAAGCTTGCGGCGCACGATAGCCACTTGAGTAACTCGCACGTAACACTACCGACTCTATTGGAGTATATCGTAAGTTTACTCGTGGCGATGCAACCACATTTCTTATTAAGTTATGTTTCTCCACACGAACGCCAATGAGCATATTCAGCTTTGTGCTGGTCCATTCATTCTGAACATAACCGCCATATACATAAGTTTGTTGATCTAAGTTCTTATTATATCCCAATATTTTATCGGTCAAATGATTATAGTTTGCCTCTACACCGGCACTTAAATCGGCAGGCATAAATAGGCAGCGCTCCATATGATAACGGTATTGAGCACCTCCCACCACAACCATATCGTGCGAGTCGCCATAAGCATTTAAATCTTGGTTAGTGCCAAAATAACTATGACGATCTATATATTGAGTCGAGGCATAGGCTGAAACAAAATGCTTTGCATTGGGCGAGAAGTAGTCGAACTTTAAGCTTCCGGCATGAATATCGTGTTCTAACTGTTCTGCTAAGTCAGACTCATGGGCCGGTCTGTCTAAATAATTTCCACCACGGCGTTTTTCACCCATATGATGATATTCGGCCACAATCTTGCTATAGTCACTGGTTTTAAAATAACTTCTAAAACCTAACATATTACTCTTAAGTTCAGGAATTTCAGTAAAACCATCTTGATCATGATCGTATGCTTGACGGTCGCGAAGCACCCCGAAGATAAACAGACCCATTTTAGCATCGGAAGTAACTAACGAAGCATTCACATTAGTAGTATTATCCCACGAGCGTCCACCTATGAGTTGAGTGGTATGCTGAACCTGTCCGGTATTCCCTACAGGCTCTTTGGTAATAATATTCACCACACCACCAATGGCATTGGCACCAAAGAGCGCAGAACCTCCCCCACGAATTACCTCAATACGGTCTACCATGCCAAGAGGCACTTGCTCTAAACCATATACTGAGGCCAACGAACTAAAGATAGGACGGTTATCCATTAGAATCTGTGAATATTGACCCGAGAGACCATTAATACGTAACTGTGGAACACCACAATTTGAGCACGACATCTCTACACGCAACCCCGATTGATAGTCCAACACATCGGCAACATTGGTCGATGTTGTACTCTCAAAAGTTAATGGCGAGAGTACATTTACTAATGTTGAAACCTCACGACGTTTAGATTCATACTTATTGGCCGACACTACAACATCGTTAATATTAAATGTCGACTCTTGTAACTTTACCTCTACATTAGCTGTAACACCAGCCTTAAGGGTCACAGATATCTCCTTAGTTTCGAAACCAACCATTGAAAATATTAATGTAACATCTCCAGGTTTAAGGTTAGTAAGCAAGAAGTGACCTGTAGCATCGGTAGTCGTACCTATTTGGGTCCCTTTAACTTGTATGGTTACATAACCCAAGTGTTCATCGGTATCGGCATCAAGCACGTGACCCGTTACATTAGCATCGGTAGTATTGACCGATAAGTTATCGGCAAAAGTTACTGCCGACAGCATGATAAAAGAAATAAACAGTAATAAAAATTTGTTCATATTATTTGGTGTATTTATTGGTTTTCCATTTTGGCATCACAAAAGTAGAGGTTAATAAAGCGCCTTGAAATACCTAACATTTGCGATTCTATCTAAAAATTGTAGGATATTTGCTAACTCAAACCATTACTTATAGGTATTTAAAAGTGTTATCTCTATAATTTAAACAGATATAAAATACTACATTTCAGTAAATTACATAGATATAACACTGAAAAATGAAGAATAATCAAATCAAGCACTATTAACTATTATATTTTCAAATTAAGACCCACAAAATAGGTTCGTGGTAATGCCGGTCCATATATATAGCTTGCATCTCTATCCACACCTTGGTCTATATCTTTTTGGAAACTATTTAAAATATTCTTCACTCCGGCATTCACCTCTAAGGTGTAGCGTTTATAAAGAGGTATATCATACCCCACTCGTAAACCCAAATCCCAGAAATTTGGTGTTATCACTTCACGATCCTCATCAATATAACCGGCAAAATGTTGCACCAGCATATGTCCGGTAAAACGTCCGTTTAAATTAATATTCAACCCTTTTATAGGTTCGTAATTCACCATAGCATATCCATAATTATCGGGTGTTCTAAACATACGTTTTTGTGGCTCTATATTCTCATTCTTACTCCATGTTACCGGTTCTATATAAAGGCTGCGTTGCAAAGTGTAGCCCAGCTGCATAGAAAACTTTTTCCCATACTCAACACCTGCTTCCATATTTAACCCCATGACTCTTGCTCCCGCAGAGTTGGTACGCCACAATAACATATTTCCCTGTGCATCGTAACCCATATCTTCCAGAATAAATACATTATTAAGTTGTGTAAAGAAGCCTTCAAGGGTAACATTCACATTCCAATTGGCGAATCTTTGTTGCCAATCGGCCGAAACATTTACACTATTTGAATATTCAGGTTTTAAATTAGGGTCAATAATAATGAGCGACACCTCTCCACCAACAGCTCCCACATGCAAATCTTCATCGTAGGCTTGTGGAGCACGATATCCACTGGCATAACTTGCACGTAATACAATGCTTTCATGAGGAGTGTAACGTATATTAAATCTTGGCGACACTACTACATTCTTAATTAGATTGTGTTTCTCCACACGCGCACCGATAAGCATGCTCAGTTTATCATTCTTCCACTCATTTTGCACATATCCACCATAAACAAAGGTCTTTTGTTCAATATTTCTATTATATCCAAGAATCTCATCTTTTAAGGAGTTATAGTTTGCTTCTACCCCAGCACTAAGGTCGGCAGGCATGAACCAACAATTATCCATATGGTAACGGTATTGTGCTCCACCCACCATAACCCAATCGTGCGACTGACCATAGGCATTTAAATCTTGATTAGTGCCGAAATAGCTTTGACGATCAATATATTGTGTAGAAGCATAGGCCGACAGAAAATGTTTCGCATCGGCGCTATAGTAGTCATATTTTAAACTTCCGGCATGAATATCGTGCTCCAGTTGCTCGGCTAAATCGGCCTCATGAGCCGGTTTATTCAAATAGTTACCTCCGCGACGTTTCTCGCCCATATGGTGATATTCGGCCACAATTTTACTATAATCGCTTGTTTTGAAGTATGATCTAAAACCTAGCATATTGCTCTTCAATTCTGGAATCTCTGAAAATCCATCGCCATCATGATCATATGCTTGACGATCTCTAAGCACACCAAAGACAAAAAGACCTATCTTGGCATCGGAGGTCATTAAAGAAGCATTAATAGTTGTATTATTATCCCACGAACGACCTCCAATAAGCGATGAAGTATGTTGCACCTGAGCATTATTACCGGTAGGCTCTTTGGTAATGATATTTACAACACCACCTATGGCATTGGCACCAAAGAGTGCCGAACCACCACCGCGTATAACCTCTATGCGATCGACCATACCTAGTGGCACCTGCTCTAAACCATATACCGAAGCAAGAGAACTAAAGATGGGACGATTATCCATTAATATTTGAGAATATTGACCCGACAAGCCATTCATACGTAATTGTGGATAGCCACAATTAGAACACGACATTTCAACACGTAGCCCCGGTTGAAAATCTAACACTTCAGAGACGCTACTTGAGGCAGTACTCTCAAACACCAACGGTGAGAGTACATTCACTAGAGAAGCGGTTTCACGACGTTTGGTTTCATATTTATTGGCCGACACCACAACGTCATGAATAGCAAATGTTGACTCCTGTAACTCAGTATCGACAGTAGTGGTAACACCGGCTTTTAATATCACTGGGACCTCTTTAGTTTCAAAACCTACCATTGAAAAGACAAGGGTAATATCTCCTGGTTGCAAGTTGGTCATCATAAAGTGACCTGTTGCATCTGTAGTTGTACCTATTTGTGTACCTTTAATTTGTATGGTTACATAGCCCAAGTGTTCTTGAGTACCGGCTTCGAGCACATGTCCGGTAATATTTGCATCGGTAGTTGTAATAACTTTAGAATCGGCATAGACGCCGCAAACGAAGAATAAAATTAATATAAACAATATATATAGTTGTTTCATAAGGAGAATTGTAATTAGATAAATAGATAACCAAGTCGAAAGGGAGCATAACAGCACATACCACTCATTAATCATTAGTATAACAATGACTAAGATTCACATAGTAATTTATCGACTTGGAAAAAAGTTTTTGAAGAATATCTAATTCTGTAGCACTCCCACCCTCAACAACAGACAACACAGTTAAAGAGAACATTTATAGATTGCACTCCTTACCATGATGAACTCATCAAAGCGTAACCATATAAAGCCAGCGTTAACCAAGCACGATTAACTCTTGCACTATAAAGTCAAAAAAGTAGTAGGAAAAAATTAGAAATTCTACTAAGCTACCATAGAAACGCCTGCAGGAGGGGCGCGTAGCTGTTTAGAAAGATTTATTTGAATAGAGCCGTAAACCTCTTGCTCATTGCAAAGTTCAACCTCTACAACAGGTAAATAAAAGGATTCGACTTCACATTCAGCACTCTCGCACTGAAACATCATCACAGCATCAATATATGCTATCTCGACTTCGGTATGGCTATGTGTTGCCGAAGCAAAAGGGTGAGCATGCTGTTTAATACCTATAGGCAACACGTGGGTATGCACACAAAAAAGGGCTACCCAAGCATAATAAGAGAATAGAAACAACAAAGAGGCTCCTATAATCTGTTTGCGTATGTTACCGGTATATCTCATAAGAGCACAAAAGTAGTATTTATTTTCTAATGTCCAATATTTAAAAACTTATCTTTAATAACATCTATTGAATATTTCCTAAAATATTGGTTTTTATAGTTGCTGAATTCAAGTATCATTACATGCGGTAAAAACAGTAATTATCAGTCTGTAAATAAGCTTTCTGCATTATAGTTTATTCGCACCTCAGTCGCACCTCGTTCGGACCTCGTTCGGACCTACGCTCCGAGCGAGGTCCGAGCGAAGTTCCTATTTGGTCCCTATTTATAAGCAAGGAGAACTAAAGAGAAGAGAGAGAAGGTAACTTACTAATTAGGCCATAGCGAGAGGATAAACTCCTCATTCTATGGCCTAATGTAATGGATTAAAGCATAAGGTCTCTATTCACACCCTTTTATCAATAAATGACATTAAAGTGGGAATATGACTGTGGTCCACATCGTGAACATCGGTTACCAAAGTGTCTAGTTTATGCTCTTTAAGCATCTTTATAAACTCATCGACATGTGGATTCATCATCAATTCACTAAGATATTGCTTTGAGAACTGCTCAAAACGCGCCTCGCGGTCTTCGTGATACCATTTGGTAAGTTGAGCAGTAGGCGGAATATCTTTTGCCCAAAAATCTACATTAAATTCCGATTTAGGAATTCCACGTGGATAAAAACGATCTACAAAGATTTTGAAACCATCGTCTGTAGACAATCCTTCTCTAATTCTTTTAACATGAACAATCATAATAACATTGTATTACAAGAAGATTTATGACTCAACAACTTCAACATTCTCAAAACATATGTAACAAAATAGAAACAGTAACATTTTAAAAGATCGGAAGAGCACACGCCTGAACTCCAGTCACATACAGAAATCTCGTATG
>CAMTOX010000051.1 GCA_947074225.1 uncultured bacterium | reverse complement strand
TAATTTGTTCTATCCAACATATCTCGTTCATCTTGTCGGCTTCAAATTGAATTGGATCAATACCTTCTACCGAAGTTAAATCGTGCCAATTCATATCTAATATTGCTGCTGCAGAAAGTTCGGCAGTGCGGAATCCTTGATTAAAGAATGCTGCGCCATTAATCTTTTCTACCAATGAATCTGGAATTACTTCGCCAGTTTCATAATGTTTTGCATATACTGCAAGCATTTCTGGTTCAAAGGCCCAGTTCTCCATAATTTGAGAAGGTAGCTCAACAAAGTCTCTAGCTACGTTAGTACCACTAACAGTAACATAGTTAGATTTTGCCAATAAGCCATGCAAGCCATGACCAAATTCGTGGAACATAGTCTCTACTTCATCCATTGTTAATAACGAAGGAGTAGTAGACGTTGGAGCAGTGAAGTTACCAATGTTCAATACTATTGGACGTACATCCTCGCCATCTACAATACGTTGTTCACGGAAGTTGCTCATCCATGCACCTGCACGTTTGCTCTCACGTGGATAATAGTCGGTTGTGAAGATACCAATTAATGAACCATCGCCATCTGTAACCTCAAACACCTCTACGCCAGGATTGTACAAAGGCATGCCCGAAAGTGGTTTGAAGTTTAGGCCCCATAAGCGGTTTGCTAAATAGAAAATACCTTCGCGCACATTTTCCATCTTGAAATATGGCTTAAGTTCATTTTCATTCAACGCATATTTCTCCTGACGCAACTTCTCAGCATAATAGTCCCAGTCCCAAGCAGCAAGGGTAAAGTCATTACCTTCGCGATTAGAAATAGCTTGCATTTCGGCAAGTTCTTCTTTAGCTTTCTCATTTGCTGGTACAAAGATTTCGGCCAAGAAAGCATTTACGGTTTCTGGGGTTTTAGCCATCTTATTGTCTAAGATAAATGCCGAAGAAGTTTTATAGCCTAACAAATTTGCCTTCTCAATACGCAAACGAGTAATCTCTTTAACAATCTCTTTATTATCGTTCTCGTTATTATTGTTACCACGGTTTGCCATAGCTTTATACATTTGCTCACGTAAATCGCGACGTGCGCTATATTGCATGAAAGGAATGTAGCTTGGTTTAGGCAATGTGTAAAGGTATTTACCTTCCATACCTGCTGATTTAGCAAGGTCGGCACCTGCTTGACGTATACTTTCTGGTAAACCGGCTAGTTCCTCTTCTGTTTCTAATACCAATTGGAAAGCATTTGTTTCGGCCAATAAGTTGTTTCCAAACTTCTGTTGAAGCATGCTCAACTCTTTGTTTATTTCGCGCATACGTGCCTGATCGGCCTCGTTCAAAGCTATACCATTACGTACAAACTCTTGATACACCTTGTCCAAAAGTGTCATTTGTTCTTCGGTCAATTCAAGATTCTCGCGGTCATCATAAACTGCTTTCACACGTTCAAACAACAACGGATCCATGTAAATGTTGTCAGAATGTTCTGATAAAATTGGCAATACTTGCTCTTGAATAGCGTCGAAAGCTTTGCTATTATCGCTCGAAGATAAGTTGAAGAACACACCAGAAACCTTGCCCAATAACGCACCCGATTGGTCTAAAGCCACCAACGTATTCTCGAAAGTTGGAGCATCTGGATTGTTTACTATCTCCAAAATCTCTGCTTGTTGTTGACGAATACCTTCTTCAAAAGCAGGAACATAATGTTCATTCTGGATTTGTTCAAATGGAGGAATACCATAAGGGGTATCCCATTCTACGAAAAATGGATTTTCGCTAGACTTGTTACAGCATGATGTAAATAACATAACAGCAGCTAAAAAGTAAAAAATTTTCTTCATAAAAAATGATATTAATAGATAAAGTTAATCTCACATTTTGGTAAACCAATAAATATCAAATGGTTAAATTGCTTTTGTATCCCACGCACCTTATCACCTTAATTTTACAACTTGCAAATATACAGAAAATTAATTACAATTTGAAACCATTACAGCATCTATCTTCTTATTAAACAGAAAAAAGAGTGATGCCATAATGCCTTTTTGCACTTATTATTTGTAAATGGAGTTATCTCTTTTTGCACTACACTCTGAAACTATTTAACAAGACAAAGCGTTACTATGACAGCTGTTGTTACTGCCTAGAAATCAAAGACCTCTGAATTTACAATCCTACCAGCAAATTCCTCAAACTATTCATTATGAACCATATAATTCAATATTTTAATGGTGTGGTTCTCCATTGTGAACTAATCAAGAATATTTCAGAATGGCATCCATTCGCACAATAAATTATGGTAAAACCCAATTAACATCGGCTGCTTAAATAGTTCTTCTTTGATTGCCCTTATAAGAGAGCTAACGTTTGTAACCTTACCGGTTAAAATGGCACACCACACAGTTACTAAGAAGCCGCACACTCCATATCCAGTCTATACTACTTTTACCCATTCATTGAAGAGAAACAACATAAACTAGTCGGCATTAAACCATAGGCTAAAAAATTAATTTTAGAAGATCTATAAAGAGAAACAGTAAATCCAGAGGCAGCATTTACGCATGTTATTGGCCCATGAACAGATTAACTTTAAGCATGAGCAGAAAAAGAGAAGAGCCTCATGGTTATTATTATTTAACCATAAAGCTCTTTTGCATTAAAAAAAGTAAGTAGAATAAACGCACTATAAACTGCTTTTTAGTAGCTATTTTGCTAAGCAAACATAGGGTTTAAATTTCATCACAACCATAGCCTAAATTCTGCACACATTGCACAACAACACTATTAAGCACCTCTCCCTCCACTTGAAGAATTCCACTTTTCAAGTCTATATTTATTGCCTCCACACCATTAATTTTTGCGAGATGTTGTTCCACATTATTGCGGCAATGGTTGCACGACATTCCTGTAACTTTAAATTGTTTTGACATCATAATCTGTTTGTTTTTATGTTTATAAATTTCATTTCTAACGAAAGCAAATAGCAAGAGTAGCATCAAGAGTAAAGCACTAACTACTCCCACCCAATGCATCCAAACATTGCTATGGCACGCTTCGGTATATTGTGCCGTTACGGCAAACCATTGGCGTGGCAATAAATAGTCTATTCCAAGTCCAAAAAGAATAGCTCCCAATATTAACACCGCTAAATAAATGAGCGAAGGCTTTTTACCCAGCACTTTATATATCACCATCATAGCAGCAGCATTCGTTGCCGGACCTGCCATTAACAATACCAAAGCGGCACCTGGCGAGAGTCCTTTAAGCATCAAGGCCAAAGCAATAGGTATGGAACCTGTGGCGCAAAGGTACATGGGCACAGACAGAAGCAGTACCAAAAGCATACTTAAAAACGGATAGGACGACAGCGAGGTAAAAAATTGGTCGGGAACACACATGGTTATCAATGCAGCGATTACCAAACCAATAATAAGCCATTTAGAGAGATCGAGCACCATTTGGTAGAAACCATAACGAAACAGCTCCTTAATGCGAGAGGCAAAAGAGCCGTATGCAGCACCATTTTGAGGGAAATCTGCTTCGGCAAATAGCTCAGAATCTGCCGCAGGTTTAGCTGCTTCTTTATCGAACTTATTCACCAAAATACCACCTACTAAGGCTGTACTTAGTGCCGCAATGGGTCGGATAATGGCAAAGGGTAACCCCATGAGCGAATAGGTAGCGGCAATACTATCTACCCCGGTTTGAGGTGTGGAAGTTAAAAAAGAGACTGTGGCGCCTTTGCTGGCTCCCTCTTTACGAAGCGACATGGCTGTTGGCACCACGCTACAAGAACAGAGAGGCAGAGGTATTCCAAAAGCTGCCGATTTTAATACCGAACTAAAGTTTTCCTTGGAAAGATGATGTGAGTAGACATTTTGAGGAAGAAACACATGTAAGAAACCGGCAATAAAGAAACCTAATAACAGATAGGGCGACATCTCTATAGCAAGAGACCATAAAGTAGAAAAGAAGGTGTGTATCATAAGATGATTATTTTCATACAAAGATACAATTCACTACAAACTAATATGTTACAATATTATCTATTTCATTTATATAATTTTCTTCCCTTATGGTTTAAAAAGCGCAGGAACATCATTTGGCAACTAAAAATTTAAGAAAGAGTAATACAGTCAAACAGATAAACATTCCGATAAATTCAAAAGATTCGCTTTCCACGTGTCAAATCTAATTCTAAATCTTATCTAATCCCTCTCTTAACCCTAATGTTACTTTATAACTAGATGGTGTTACTCCTACCACCTGTTTAAATTGAGCACTCAAATGTGCCACACTACTAAAACCTAATAGGAATGCTATTTCACTCAGAGATAGTATATTATAAGAAATTAGTTCCTTAACTTTCTCAATACGTTGTTTAATATAATATTTCTCTATGGTAATACCTTCCACTTGCGAAAATAGCGTGCTAATGCTCTTATAATCTTGTTTTAAGTTATTGCTAATGAGTTTAGAGAGTTGCACCTCTTGCAAATTACCATTGCCACTTAACAGAGTTATGATAATACCCTTTACATTGTTCACCACCTGCTCTTTTCTCTCCCTAATAATTTCAAAACCTATAGCTTTCAGCGAAGTCTCAATAGCTTGCATCTGCTCAAGGTTCAACTCCTCGTACAACTCAACATACCCAAGAGTAATAATCTTAGGATTAATATTGTGTTGTGATAAAATGGCGCTTACTGCCATTTTACAACGATCGCAAACCATATTTTTAATAACAAGATGCATGGATTCCTCTTTAAATGAAAACAAAGATAACAATTACCTACGCTTATAAAATATTCTATAAACACTATTTATCTATATACTGAAACCGTACCACAATAAAAAAAAAGTCACCACATAGTTCTAATTCCTAATCTCAAAAGCAGAATAATGAGTTTTGTGAACCAAATGGCGCAGAGAGAATGAGCCTGGAATTGGTAGCTCATACCATCTGTATGCTTTAACATATAGACTCCATTTGCATCTATTTTCCGCAAAGTTTAACTACACTTTGAGTTAAAAACTCACATTCTTCCAAATGGTTAATTTACTAATATGACTTTACAACGTTTACTAAACTCCATATTTAGCCTATAGAAAGGCATTTCCGACCCACTTAATAGCCACCACAGTCGTACCTCGCTCGCACCTCGCTCGGAGCCTATGTGCGAGCGAGGTGCGAGCGAAGTGCGAATTAGCTCCCTTTTTGCAGGCTATGTGAATGAAAAGAGAAAGATTATTTTGGCGAATAATGAAGAACGGATATTACACTATTATTTATATCTATTTTTAAGATTTAAAGAATAGGTAAGAAATAAATAATCTTTTCCGTTTAGCTTTCAAACATTTAAGTTGAAGTGGATAGTTTTTTTTGTTAATAATTTGGTTCCGTGATAATTATGAGTTATTTTTGCACGATTAAAGCCTTTTGTGCATGAAAAATGTGAAAATCTCAAAAACTAGGGTCCTTTTAGTCGACGTTGCTCGCCGACTATTTGCCCAACATGGTAAAGCCAATGTTACAATGAACGACATCGCTGTTGCTTCTGGTAAAGGGCGCCGAACCCTATATACCTATTTCAGCAATAAAGATGAGGTCTATTTAGCCGTGATTGAAAACGAGTTAGACCTTCTCATTGAACGTTTGCAAGAGGTGATGGCACGACAACTTTCGCCCGACATGAAGCTGGAGGAGTACATCTTCACACGTTTTGAGGCTATTAAAGAGGCTATTGAAAGAAATGGATCTTTGCGAGCCGACTTCTTCCGAAACATTTACGAGGTTGAGAAAGCACGTAGACCTATTGACATTAAAGAGATACGTATGTTGCGCGAAATATTAGAACAGGGGAACACCTCGGGAATTTTTAATATCCAAAATGCGCAATGGACGGCCATGATGATGCTTTATGCATTGAAAGGATTAGAGGCACCATACCTAAACAACTCTATTGGAACATACATTAAAGAGCACCGTGAACAGATTATGAGAATGGTCTTTAATGGAATTCTTCAACGATAAGAGTATTCAATACTAGCACCTTAATAGCTTTGAGAAAGAAAAAATCTTTAACTCAATTTACCCCCTGAGAACACAAAAACAAATTAATGTGCAACCCATAAGAAGTTCTTATTTTTATTCTTTGACATGACAAACAGACGCCCAACTCCGTTATCGAGCGAATGAGGAGAACCAACGTTTATAACCAAAACCATTGGTGAGGCTAACAAATGTTGAGAGCTATGAGAAAATATCTCACCTCACAAGATGGCATTGGACTATTGTCTATTTAAAAAGAGCACTTCCCAATAAATCTTTATCACCAACATGTCTGTAAACAAACAAAAAATAAAGACTATTCGCCGAGAGTTTTTCTTGGCCCTTACCTATCCGTTTGTATTTATTCTTCTGCCTCTTATTTGGCTCACCCCAAGAAGCTGGCGCAGGGCATTCTCTGCCTTCATGGGTAAAATTGCCTATCGTTTTAGCTCTAAAGGTCTAAAAACGGCCTACAACAACCTCACTTTTGCCTATGGCGACACTAAAAGTGAAGAAGAGCGGTGGCAAATGGCTAGAGATTCATACAACAGCATTACCAGAGCTATGGTAGATTTCTTTGCTACAGGATATATAACCAATAAGAAGAAATTCTTTAGCATGATTGAGGTGGTTGGCGAAGAGAATCTACGAGAACCCTACAACCGTGGTAATGGAGTTATTTGTATGGTTCCACACTTAAGCTGTTGGGAGTTCTCGGCAGTAACACCACCCATGTTAGGTTACGAGACCTCGGCAGCCAGTAAACCTATTAAAGGATGGCTTTACAATAAAATCATTGTATGGTCGCGGCAACGTCGTGGCATGAAGAATATTGACCGTTCCGGTTCATACGAACGCTTGCTCCATGTGTTGAACAAGGGAGAGTGCCTCATTGTTATGGCCGACCAAGATACGCGCGTAAAAGGTGCCTTCATAGAGTTCTATGGCAAAAAGGCCTATACCCCACTGGGAATCTCGCGTATGGCACTCGATACGCAGGCGGCTGTGGTACCCATGGCTATGGTGCGCAAAGAAGATGGCAGCTACCGATTTGAAATATATCCGGAATTAACTACCGTACGTACTGAAGATTACGACGCCGACTGTTTGGAGAATGCCACACGCGAAGCGCAAATGTACGAGAAGATAATTAGAAAAGACCCTACACAATGGGTATGGATGCACAGACGTTGGAAAACAACACCGGAGAAATTGGAGCGCTTTTTGAAGCAAAGAGCGAAAGAGAAGAAGGCTAAAATGAACGCTAAGAAAAAATGACACGCATAGCACTACTCTCCGATACTCACTGCTTCTTTGACGAGAATCTATACAGACTACTCGAAAATTGCGATGAGATATGGCACACCGGCGATATTGGAAATACCGAAGTGGCCGATAAACTTGCGGCATTTAAACCGCTACGAGCAGTATATGGAAATATTGATAACCATGTCTTGCGACAGATGTTTCCAAGAACATTAGCATTCCAATGCGAAGGGGTAAAAGTTGCCATGACACATATTGGAGGATATCCGGGCAGATACGACGCTGTAGCAAAAGAGCTTATTGTGAGAGAGAAACCCACCCTCTTTCTTTGTGGACACTCTCATATTCTTAAGGTAATATACGATGAAAAGTTTGAAATGCTTACCATGAATCCGGGAGCCTTTGGCAATCATGGATTTCATAAAGTACGTACACTATTACGTTTTGAAATTGATGGAAGTAACATACAGAATCTTGAGGTAGTAGAACTACCGCGTATTTTTCAAGGTGAAGAGTAATAACATCTCACCAAACAACACTATTATTTAATGCTGGGGAGCAAATAACTAAACAGAGTAATCTTTGAATGCTAATTAAATTCGCTACTTATTGACACAATAACTATTCGCATGAACCATTGAGACATTTGTGAATAATGTAGCCATAGACAAGAATAGCGTTCTTAAACAAACCACCTAAAGGAGTGTTTAGTGATTAGTTAACCCTAAAACTATTGAGAAAAAGAAAATGAACAGATGGATTATTGCCACACGTCCATGGTCTTTCCCTGCTTCGGCAATGCCGGCATTGGTAACCATGACCTATCTATTATGGCAACAAAGCGAGTTGAGTTATGATGTAACATTAAACATTTGGAATGGAGTATTGGCTATTATTGGCGCTATCGTATTTCAAGCGGCCGGCAATATTATTAGCGATTACTATGACTATAGTCATGGAGTGGACCGCCCGGAAACATTTGGCTCTGCTCGCCTACTCGTCGATGGTGTATTTCGCCCCAGTACCCTCTTACTTTATGGCATCGGATTATTATTTATAGGCATTGTAATAGGTCTCTTTTTACTCTTCACCAGTGGCACACAGCTGATATGGATTGGCCTTATAGGAGTAGTTGGTACACTATTTTATTACCTCTTCAAATATAGAGCCCTTGGCGATATACTCATCTTTATTATCTACGGACAACTTATTGCCTTAGGTACTGCTTATGTCATGACCAGCAGACTATGCCCTGAGATACTATTAATCTCGGCTCCTATAGGGCTGTTAGTTGTTAATATTCTACATGCCAACAACACTCGCGACATCATGCACGACCGTCAGGCTGGCATACGCACATTGGCCATGCATATGGGCATGCGCGGTTCACGCATAGAGTATTGGAGCATGAATATCATAGCATTTTTGGGTGTTATAGCACTTACGGTGTGTCAGTACCTCCCATGGACAGCACTGATAGTGATTGTTACTTGGCCTTTAGCTTGGAAAAATTGCATTATCATGCAAAATGCCACCATAGATAATCCTGAAAAGATTAAGAACCTCGATGCACAATCGGCACAATTAGTACTTCTCTTTTCATTCTCTATTATTGTTTCACTAATTGCTTCAACCTATTTGTTATGAAATTAATAGCCTCTCTCTTAACCGCCGCAACATTGTGGTTTTTCATGTTTTCACTATGGACAGCACCCTATTTTAATTTCTGGGTTGCTATGACACTCTCTGCCGTTCTACTAACTTGTATGAGCCTATTCCTATCTCCTAAACTGTCTAAACAGTTTCAATTTACGTGGAAAGCCATTGGAGTTGGTATTCTGTCGGCAGCTATACTTTGGGTAATATTTTATCTTGGCGACTTCTTCTCTAACTTGCTCTTTAACTTTGCACGCCCTCAAGTAGATAGCATCTACGCCATGAAAGATGGCCAGAGCCGTTGGATTTTAGCTTTACTGAGATCGGAAGAGCACACGTCTGAACTCCCGTCACATTCATAAATCTCGTATGC
>CAMTOX010000050.1 GCA_947074225.1 uncultured bacterium | reverse complement strand
ATTTATAGATAATCGTTATATGAGTTGCATTTTTATAGTAGTAGGTTTTATAGCTGGTTTACTTTCAGGAGCAGTAGGCTTTGGAGGTGGAATGATACTACTACCCGTAATTACAACTTTCTATGGTATTGAGTTTGCCGTTCCTATGTCGACCATTGCTCAACTAATGAGTAATATCTCACGTTCGTGCATGGGCTATAAATCTATTGAATGGCGCAAAGTAGCACAATTTCTTACCATTGCAGTGCCACTAACAGCTTTAGGTGCTGTTGGATTTGCTGTTGTACCCAAAACTCTCATGACAGCTATCTTATCGGTATGCCTAATCCTATTTTCAATACAAAAAATTCGTGGACGAATAAATTTACCAAAGTCGCATGCTACCATGTATATTGGTGGCGGTATTACAGGTTTTATTAATGGTTTATTGGGTATATCCGGACCATTAAGCAGCGCTGTTTTCCTCACTTTAGAGCTTTCGCCTGTGGCATATATTGCAAGTGAAGCTACTGCAGCAGCTGTAATGCATATTGTTAAAATAGTGGTTTACGGAAAATTGGCGCTTATCAACACAGAAATCTTCTTAAATGGACTCTATATTGGACTGGCCATGGTAGCGGGCAATTTCATATCACTGAAAGTAATCAAGAATATCAATAAGAAACGGTATCAGAAAATAGTTGCCGTAGTCATGATTCTTGCCTCTTTATGGTTATTGATTACACAACTAAAATTGGCTGCTTTTTAAAAAGCATAAAACAGATGACGTAACTTAAGTTACGAGCTTTACGCATTATATAACGAACTATCGTTAATATAGTAAATACAAATATAGAGCATCTGTTATCTATATAACCGATGCTCTTCTATATAATTTGCTACTGATTGAGGGATTAAATGTGCGTATGGAATGCCATTCTTAATATTTTCTCGTACTTCGCTTGAAGAGAGTTCAAACAGAGGTGCCTGTATAAGTTTCATTTCCGGATACTTGGGCTTCTCGAAATTAAAACCGGAACGCGGATATACCATCACTTGGAATTCATTGAGAATGGATTGGTAATCTTTCCATTTATTGAATATTTCCATATTATCGGCACCGATAAGCAGTGTAAACAGATGTTCCGGAAACTGCTCTTTTAGCCTCCGCAAAGTGTAGATGGTATAGTTGGGTTTGGGCATAGAGAACTCAATATCTGACACTGCAAAGGCATTGTTTTGCGCAGTTGCAAGTTTAGTCATGTTAAGCCGTGTGTCATCATCGAGTAAGATATGTGACTCTTTGAGAGGATTTTGTGGAGAAAGAACAAACCACACAGCATCGGCAAGACCCTGATCAATCAGATGATTTGCCAATCCTACATGCCCATTGTGAATGGGGTTAAACGAGCCGAAATAGAGTGCTATATGCATAATATTATTGCTCTATAAATGTACGGACTACTTCTTCTGTTTGCTCTTGAGCCAAAGAAAGGTCGTCGTTTATGATAATAACGTCAAATTTAGGTGCGAATTCCATTTCCCAAGCTGCCTTAGCTACTCGTTTATCAATCATTTCCGGTGTATCTGTATCGCGACCAATGAGTCTGTTACGCAAAGCATCAATAGATGGTGGTTGAACAAAAATGGCCAATGCTTGACTGCCGTAGTGTTTCTTAATGTTGAGTCCACCCACAACATCTACATCGAATAGCATATTCTCTCCCCGATTCAATTTGGTATCGATTTCCGATTTCAGAGTACCATAGAAGCAGTCGGGATAGACCTCTTCATACTCTACAAACTCATCGTTCTTAATTTTAGCTCTAAACTCTTCGGGAGTAAGAAAATAGTATTCTACCCCATTCTTCTCCTCACCACGCGGTTTACGGCTGGTTGCAGAGATTGAGAAACTAAAGTTATAACCTTTATGAATTAAATCGTTAATGATAGTGCTCTTGCCCGAACCGGAAGGAGCCGAAAAGATGATAAGTTTACCCTGTGTAGACATATTATAAAAGTATCGTTAAGTATAAATATTAGCTATTTGATTCTAAATTATCGACGCCACTCTAAATAGTTTTGGAGAATTATGGTAGCACTTATCTGGTCAATGAGTGCCTTATTTTGACGTGCTTTTTTACTAATTCCACTATCTATCATAGTTTGGAATGCCATCTTAGAGGTAAAGCGTTCGTCTATAAGTTCCACATTGATTTTTGGATACTTAGCCTTAAGTTTCTCTACCAATGGATTAATTAATTCCGTAATTTGAGCAGGCTCATTTTGGAGTGTTTTGGGGTATCCCACCACTATTGTTTCAACCTCTTCCTTTAGCATATAATCGTCAAGGAACTTTAAGAGCCGAGGTGTATCGACAGTTGTTAGTCCATTAGCAATCATTTGTAAGGTATCTGTAACGGCAATTCCGGTACGTTTAGAGCCGAAATCTATAGCAAGAATACGAGCCATAATATATTAAATTCAGATGAATATAAGTTGAAAAAGCCGTTTAAGAAGCTATTTCCATAATTTTGGCAAAGATACTAAAAATGTATTAGTGTCTAAAGTTATTGAATATTAATGGTTAAGTTATTGATTATGAATATACAAAAGAAGATCTTTAAGAATATACTCAAAAGAGTAAAAGTATAGCAAATAAGCGTTTACATTTCAAGGTTATACGGATGAAAATGATTACCTTTGCAGCCTTAAAAAAGAAGCAAATAAAATTATATGATAACAGTATCAAACCTTGCCATGCAATTTGGCAAACGTGTTCTATTTTCGGAAGTTAATCTGAAATTTACTGCAGGCAACTGCTACGGTATCATCGGAGCTAATGGTGCAGGAAAATCTACTTTCATTCGTATGGTAAGCGGTGAATTAGATCCTACTCGCGGACAAATCTCTATTGGTTCTGGCGAGCGTCTGTCGGTATTGAAACAAGATCACTTCGAATACGATGCCTTTACAGTGATAGATACCGTAATGATGGGCAACGAGAAATTCTGGAAAGTTAAAGAAGAGAAAGATGCCATTTATTGTAAAGAAGACTTTACAGAAGAGGATGGTATGCGCGCTGCAGAACTGGAAGAACAGTTTGCAGAGATGGACGGATGGAATGCCGAAAACAATGCCGCTCAACTTCTTTCAGGATTAGGTATTAAAGAGAATCTTCACTACCAACTCATGTCGGAACTTAGTGGTAAAGAGAAAGTACGTATTTTGTTGGCACGCGCCCTATATGGCAACCCCGACAACTTGTTACTCGACGAGCCTACCAACGACCTTGACGTGGAAGCTGTAATGTGGTTAGAGAACTATTTGGCAAACTACGAGAATACAGTATTAGTAGTGAGTCACGACCGTCATTTCTTAGATAATATTTGTACACACACTGTCGATATCGATTTTGGTAAAGTAACTCTCTTCCCTGGTAACTATAGTTTCTGGTACGAATCGAGCCAATTGGCTTTGCGTCAACAACAGAATCAAAATAAGAAAGCCGAGGAAAAACGTAAAGAGTTGGAAGAGTTTATACGTCGTTTTAGCGCCAACGTTGCTAAATCTAAACAAGCAACCAGCCGTCGTAAAATGCTTGATAAACTTAATGTAGAAGAGATTCAACCCTCTACTCGTAAATATCCGGGCATTATTTTTACACCAGAACGTGAACCTGGTAACATGGTGCTAGAGATTACCGGTCTTGGAAAAACTGCCGACGATGGTACCTTACTATTCGAGAATGTAAGTTTCAATGTTGAGAGAGACGATAAAATTGTGGTTATTTCTAAAGATCCACGTGCTATGACCTCTTTCTTTGAAATAATAAATAACCACGACACAGATTATCGTGGTAAATTCAATTGGGGTGTTACCATTACCAATGCTTACTTACCATTGGATAATAGTGAGTTCTTCAATAATGAATTAACCCTTGTGGATTGGTTGGCACAATACTCTGACGATACTCACGAAGCCTATCTTCGTGGTTTCTTAGGTAAGATGCTATTCTCGGGCGAAGAGATATACAAACGTTGCAATGTGCTTTCGGGAGGTGAGAAGATGCGCTGCATGATTGCTCGCATGATGCTTCGCAATGCTAATGTTATGTGTTTAGACTCCCCTACTAACCACTTAGATTTGGAATCTATTCAAGCATTCAATAATACACTAACCAACTTTAAAGGTAATTTGATATTATCGTCGCACGACCGTGAGTTCGTTTCTACTGTATGTAACCGCATCATTGAGTTAACTCCGAACGGAATTATTGATAAATATATGGACTTTGATGAATATTTAACTTCGGACGAGATTCATGAATTACGCAATAAGATGTACAATCTCTAATTCTTTAGAAAAGTGTTATAAATGAACAATCCCCCAAGAGAATCAGTTTCTCTTGGGGGATTGTTCGTTATTTTCCATACTATTCGCAGGAATTTTCTATAGATTGCTCTTCAAAACTAACAAAATCAAGTTTCTCAAAACGTGCAGTAACAGGTTCTATCAATCCTAATCGGATGCTGAGCACCATAGTGCAATCAAGCATCTGCTCTTGGGCAATTATAGGCAACTGATAATCTTTAACTATACGCATTACCGCATTCATATCTGCGTAGCTAAACTTCGTTACAAAAGGCTTCTCAATGATTTTCTCAACAATGATTGCCTCGGCAATAGCTTCGGCAGCTGCAGTTTTATAAGCATAGATGAGCCCGCTAGTACCTAATAAGATGCCACCAAAGTAACGCACCACAAGAATAAGAATATTTGTAAGGTTATTAGAGTTTATTTGCCCAAGAATAGGCTTACCTGCAGTAGCCGATGGTTCCCCATCGTCATTAGCTCTAAAGTGCAAACGCTCATGTCCTAACATGTATGCCCAACAGACATGACGGGCATCGTAATACTCTTTTCGAGTTTGTTCTACCAGTATTTTAACCTCTTCTACAGTTTGTACCGGATATGCAAGAGCAATAAATTTACTACTCTTCTCCTTAATCATTGCTTGCGAAGGGGAATCAATCGTAAAGAAAGTATCTAGTGTATCCATAAGGGAAGTAAAATTAATAGTCTATATTAACTGCGGTAATAGACTCTACGCACGCGCGGTGAAATAGAGGTTAAGACCTCATAAGGAATAGTATCTAGGAGCTTTGCCATATCGTCAATGCGCTGATTATTACTAAATATCACAACTTCGTCGCCCTCTTTAGCATTTAATCCGGTAACATCTACCATGGTAAGGTCCATGCAAATATTACCAACTGTAGGTACTCTGTGCCCTTTATAGAAGAGCGATCCCACACCATTTCCTAATTTACGGTTTATTCCGTCGGCATATCCTAAAGGTAGAAGTGCAATCTCTTTAGGCTCTGTAATAACTCCTTTGCGATTATAACCTACCGTTTCTCCAGCTTTAATATGCTTAATTTGCATAATCTTAGTAGACAATGAGCAGACACTGCGTAACAGATGTTGGTTTCTACAGTTTACACCCCACAAGCCAATTCCTAATCTTACCATATTGAACTGATATTCCGGGAAACGTTCAATACCTGCCGTATTAAGAATATGTTTGTCTACACAATAACCTAAACACTCTTCAAGCTCTTTAGAACACTCTCTAAAGGTCTCAATTTGTTGCAGTGTAAATTGGTTCATCTCATCATTATCATCGTCGGCAGCCGCTAAATGTGAGAATACAGATGCTACTTTTAGCCTATTTTGATGTTTCAGAAGTTGGCAAATCTCTTCCAAATCCTGTTTCTCAAAACCAGCACGATGCATTCCGGTATCTAGTTTAATATGTATTGGATATTCACGAAGATGATGTCGGTTAGCCTCTTCAATAAGTAACATCAACATACGTTTTGTACATACTTCCGGTTCCAAATTATAGGTGAAAAGATGATTTAAAGCATTCTTCATAGGGTCAAGCACAATAATGGGCATGGTAATGCCCGCCTGACGCAACTCTACCCCCTCGTTCACAAAAGCCACGCCTAAGTAGTTACAACCATAATGTTGCATAGCAAGTGCCACCTCTATAGAGCCACTACCATAGGCCGAAGCCTTTACCATACACATGAGTTTTGTGGAAGTATCTAACTTAGAACGGAAATAGTCTATATTATGAAAGAGTGCATCGAAGTTTATCTCCAACAAAGTATCGTGAGCTAACTGTTGCAACTGCGACTGAATGCGCTGAGGAGAGAATTTTGGCGCCACCTTGAATAAGATTGCCTCATCTTTAAAACTCTTTATAATATCGGAATTTAAGAACTCTGAAGTGTTACGGAAGAAGTGTTTATCTTCAATAGCTATTTCATTGGCATAGGTTTGCAATTCACCTCCAATGCCTATGATACGATTCACACTGCCTGAGAGGGCTACTTGACGTAGGTTCAAGATAAACATTTCCCATACCAATTCATTACCACTAATATCTGAGACTATCAGTGTACGTCGCATTCCCGAATTAGCCGATTGTTGCTCCAAAAAGCCTAAAGCATGCTTAGTAAGGGAGGTTAAATCGGAATCGTATGTATCGCGCACCAACAGACAGCCATTAATGCCTGCCTCTACTTCAAAGCGTGGTGAATGTAATCGGGACATAGGAAGAGAAATAAAGATTTATAAATTCAATTTTCAAAGATAATAAAAATAAAGAGGAGTATAAAACTCCTCTTTATTATTTATATTCAAAAGATTGATTAATTATTTGCTTCAGGTTGAGCAATAACTGCTTGAGCTACCTCGCCACCTAATGTCCTAAGTTGTTCATAATCGTTTGGCTGAAGTCCTTGCTTTACTTCGTAGCTACTTTTTAATGTCCATCCTAAGTTTGTAGCGAAAGCTTCCAAAGGTTTAATTGTTGCTCCTGCCCAAGTAAAGTTGCCAAAAGCAGCAAAGACACGGTTTTTTAATCCACGTAATTCTATCTTCTCAACTAAAGAGCTAATGTTTGGATAGAGGGCATTACAGTAAGTTGCAGAGCCAATAATAACTCCTTTGTATTTGAAAATATCGCTCAAGATTTGCGACACATCTGTTTTAGATACATCATGAAGAATTACCTTCTTGGTATATTTCATTGCCCCTCTTGCCACAGCCTCTGCCATTTTTTCTGTATGACCATACATAGAGCCGTAAACAATTACAACACCCTCTTGGCCTTGATATTTGCTTAATTGGTCGTAAATACCAACCGTCTTCGCAATGCTATCGGTCCAAACAGGTCCATGAAGTGTACAAATCATTTTAAGGGAAAGAGCGCCTAACTTCTTCAATGCTGCCTGAACCGGATTACCATATTTACCTACTATGTTAGCATAGTAGCGATACATCTCTTGGTAATATTTATCTAAGTCTAAATCTTTATCTAACACTGCTCCATCAAGAGTTCCGAAACATCCAAAAGCATCGGCCGAGAATAGAATCTCTTCAGTCTCTTCATAAGCCATCATTACCTCAGGCCAGTGAACCATTGGGGTCATATAAAAGCGCAATCTATGCTTTCCCAATTCTAAAACATCGCCCTCTTTCACTTCGAGCAGGTCACTATTTACCCCATAAAATCCTTGAAGCATAGCAATGGTTTTGCTATTACCAACCACTTTTACATTTGGGTAAAGCGCTCTAATGGCTTTAATTCCCGACGAATGGTCTGGTTCCATATGGTTCACAACCAAATAGTCCAACGAACGATTGCCCAAAACAGACTTTACATTCTCCAAGAAAGAATCGGCAAATTGCGATTCCACCGTATCTATAAGTACTGTTTTATCGTCAATCAACAAATAAGAGTTATAGGATACACCATAAGGTAATGGCAACATATTCTCGAACAAGTGGGTGTGACGATCGTTTACACCAACATAATAGAGATCTTGCGTTAAGCTGTAAGTATTCATAATTAATTGATATTGTTAGTTTAAATAAGGTTAGAACAAAGACTTATTTATAGAGTACTTAGTGCTCTTAATCAAAAAGAATAAGGGCTTTTATAGATTCCATTTAAAAACAAAATAGACAAAGAACCAAGGTTGTTTTATCACAACCACGGTTCAAAAGTCGGATATCAAAGTATCCTAGATTAGTACATTATACTTTTATTAAGCTACCGTCACTTCAGGAGCAATTTTCTTAATCAATCCTGTTAATACAGCACCAGGTCCAAGTTCCGAGAAATCGTCACCACCATCGGCCACCATATTCTTCACTGTTTGAGTCCAACGTACTGAACCTGTTAATTGCGCAATAAGGTTCGCTTTAATCTCTTCAGGATTGGTGTGAGGTAAAGCATCGACATTTTGGTAGATTGCACATACCGGAGTGGCAAAAGAGGTAGCGCGAATAGCTTCTTCCAACTCCACTCGTGCTGGTTCCATACATGGCGAGTGGAATCCTCCACCAACAGGCAAACGCAACGCACGTTTAGCTCCAGCAGCCTTCATCTTCTCGCAAGCAGCATCTACAGCCTCTATAGAACCAGAGATTACCAATTGTCCTGGGCAGTTATAGTTTGCAGGAACAACCACTCCTTCAGTCTCTTTACACAACTGTTCTACCACTTCGTCCGATAGATTTAGCACTGCTGCCATAGTAGAAGGGTTCATTTCACATGCCTTTTGCATAGCTTGCGCACGTTGACTCACCAATTTCAAACCATCTTCGAACGACAATGCTTTAGCAGCTACTAAAGCAGAGAATTCACCTAAAGAGTGACCTGCAACCATTTCAGGTTTGAAATCATCGCCCATAACCAATGCAGTAATTACCGAGTGTAAGAATACAGCGGGTTGTGTTACTTTGGTTTGTTTCAAATCTTCGGCACTACCTTCAAACATAATATCGGTGATGCGGAAGCCTAATATATCATTGGCTTTTTCAAATAACTCTTTGGCTAACTCCGACTGTTCGTACAAATCTTTACCCATTCCTGGGAATTGAGCACCTTGGCCCGGAAAAACATAAGCTTTCATATAAAATAGTTCATTTAAATTGTAGCCGATTTACGTTATCTAAATCATAAAGCGACTATTGGTTTGGTTTTACTGATGTTCTAAGAAGAAATAGAGCGATAAAAAATAAATAACTGCATAAGAGCTATACTTAATAGGTGCAATTACAATTTATTTGAGATTTGGTTCTCCAATTCTCATTACAATCACTAAATATTCTATTTAAAAACAAAAAGCATACAAATTTCCCACTATAAATGGGTTTTGCACTTTCTGTCTTCTCACTATAGAACCTCTTATAATAAACAAATGAGAAATAAAACTCAAAAAAAGAGCACAAAAATAAACTATTTATAATAATTAAATAACACAAAAACAATAAAATTACATATACATATACCTATATCACTCAATAAAAA
>CAMTOX010000049.1 GCA_947074225.1 uncultured bacterium | reverse complement strand
TTATGCAAATTATATTGAAAGAAGACGTAGCTAACTTAGGCTACAAAGACGATATCGTTACCGTAAAAGATGGTTACGGACGTAATTATTTGATCCCAACTGGGAAAGCAATCATTGCTAGCGAATCGGCAAGAAAAGTTTTAGCTGAAAACCTAAAACAACGTGCTCACAAACTTGCTAAGATTAAAGCTGATGCAGAAGAGTTGGCGGCAAAATTGAATGGCATCACCTTAACTCTTGGTGCTAAAACAAGTGCTACTGGAACTATCTTTGGTTCTGTAAACACTATTCAAGTTGCTGAAGAATTAGAAAAACAAGGCTTCAACGTTGATCGTAAAACTATTACTATCAAAGAAGCTATTAAAGAAGTGGGTGATTACACCGCAGTTATTCGTCTTCACAAAGAGGTTTCTGCAACTATCAACCTTCATGTTATTTCTGAAGAGTAAGATTTTAATATCTCATATTTATAAGCCGAGTTCTTTGAATTCGGCTTATTTTATTTTATAACCAAACACATGGAAAAAAAGAAGATACTATTTGTTTGTCTTGGAAACATATGCCGCTCACCAATGGCAGAAACCATATTTGAAGCATTACTAAAAGAGCATAACTTGCAGGAGTACTACGAGATTGACTCTGCTGGATTAGACAACTACCATGAGGGAGAAGCAGCCGACAAGCGCATGCGTGAGCATGCCTATCAACATGGATATCACATTACCCATAAAAGTAGACATGTAAAAACAGCCGATTTCGACTACTATGACCTCATCTTAGGCATGGACGATCAGAACATAAGAGGATTGAAAAGTAGAGCTGTAAGCGATGATAGAATAAAAAAAATAAACCGTATGACTAACTATTGCACACAGTTTATTGAAGCAGACGCAGTACCAGATCCCTATTATGGTGGAGATGCCGGTTTTCAATATGTCATTGAGCTACTACAAGACGCTTGTAAGGGATTATTACTCGAAGTTGAAGGTGAGCGTAAACAAGCGAGTCGTTAAGCGACTCAAGGCATCCGAATACCTACGATCGTCGGGATCTAAATAACCTTGACGTTTTTCCCATGGTGTAATGATATTATTAAAGCCCATACCAAACTTTATTTCTGGTGCAAAACGGAAATATTCAAAGTAGAAGGTACATCCAACACCGAAGTCAATAAAACCATCCCAGTAGTCCAATAGAACTGCCTTTTTCTGATCGTGAGCAAAGTCTATCAATGCACCACCACCAATTAATATATATGGACGGTAGTTATTAATACGCACTGAGCTATATTTCAAATAGAGAGGAATGGTAACCATGGTCGACTTGAGTGTCAACTTATAGATTTCATCATTAGCATTGTTCATATAAGAGAGGTTGCGTTCACCTAAATGCAGCGTAGGTACTAAACGCAGATTGAGATATTCGCACAAACGCACATCGCCAATAACACCTACCGAGAATCCAGGCATAATAGTAGAAACCTCTGCCTGATAAATCTTACCATCTATGGGCATAAGAGAATTCTTAATACCAAAATCCATGGTATTAAGACCTAAAGTAAATCCAAAATGGTACCGTTTATAATCCACAACCGGAAGGTTCTGAGCTATTGAAAACAGGTAGAATAGAGTAAATGCAGTTGTTAACAATAATTTCTTCATCAAGAATGTAACGCTAAGAGTTAGTGATTATTGTATTATCTCTTCAAAAATAGCTTTTTATAACATCTACACAAACTCATGTTATTGACAACTATTTTTGCTGAAAAAATTTGTAATGAGAAAAAAAACATCTATTTTTGCAGCACTAATTAGTACTAATCAAAATTTATAGAAAAATGGCTTACGTTATTACAGACGATTGTATTGCTTGTGGATCTTGCATCAGCGAATGTCCAGTAGAAGCAATTTCAGAGGGTGATATTTATAAAATTGATCCTGAACTATGTACAGATTGCGGTTCTTGCGCAGATGTATGTCCTTCTGAAGCAATCCACCCAGCTTAATTAAAAATTTTAAATGCCGTTCTTTTAAAGAGCGGCATTTTCTTTTAATAAAAAAGGCAGTGTTTAGAAGCACTGCCTTTTTTATTATTGATAAAGTATGAATTACTTTTCAATACCTAACAATTGAATTTGGAATACTAAAGCAGCATATGGAGGGATTTGTTGTCCGGCACCGCGCTCGCCATAACCTAATTGATAAGGTACATAAATTTCATACTCTGAACCTACAGGCATTAATTGTAAGATTTCAGTCCACCCTGGAATAACTTGAGTCACACCAAATACTATTGGTTCCCCACGTTGGATAGAGCTATCGAAGATTGAACCATCGATTAATTTTCCTTCGTAATGTACTTTCACTTTATCAGAGATAGTTGGGATAGGACCGTTACCTTCTTTGATAATGCGATATTGTAAGCCTGAAGCAGTAGTTATTACACCTTCTTTCTTCGCATTCTCAGCCAAGAAGTTTTGACCTGGAGCAGCACGTAAAGACATTAAACGTGACATAAAATAATCGTAAGCCTCTTCGTTAGACATCTCTACATTCTCATTTTGAACTGCAGCAACAAGAGCAGCTTTCATGATATTAAAGTCTACAGTAAGTTCTTTCTGACCTGCAATACCTTGCTCAGAAAGTTCACCATACATACCAGCACCTACTTGAAGACCATTAAGATATAATGTATAATCTTTCTTATCGCTTTTAGAACCTGCTTTTAAACCTTTAATCAATTCTTTAACTTCGGCAGCATCGGCATCTGGAGTCAAGAAGAATTGTTTCATTTGGTAACCATTATGTAAACCAAAAGCAATGTTTACAGAATCTAATTCGCCAGCAGTGAATTTATTACCTTCAACTCGTGTTCTGCTAATAGCATTTGAAACATAAGTATAAGCCTCTTCTTGAGTAAACATAAACTCTTTTTTATTTTCTAATACTTCATAGATAGCATTGTAAATTTGAGTTTTGTTAGCTATCAAAGAGCTATCGCCTACTAAGAAACCATCTTGCATTTGTTGGTCTAAGTTCATTGCTACACGCATACCATCCAAATATTTTTGGAATAGAGGTGTTTGCACTTTATAACCTTCGTCAAATCCTTTCAAGAAGGCTTTAACATCTGCAGAGGTGGTATCACCTGCAAGTAAGTTCTCACGAATTGCATAACCATTGGCAGCACCAAAAGCATAGTTCAATGAATCTGCTTCATTAGTCAAAGCCACTTTGGGAGTCGCACTATTGCAAGCTGTAAACATTGGTAATGCTATCAATGCAGCTGCTAATATTCCTACAACTTTTTTCATTTGAGTAATTGTTTTTAAATTAATATTTATACTATTTCCAATAATTCTACATCGAATATTAAAGCAGAATATGGAGGTATCATGTGACCGGCACCATGTTCACCGTAAGCCAAGTTCTGTGGAATGTATAAACGCCATTTTGAGCCTACAGGCATTAATTGCAACCCTTCTACCCATCCTGGTATAACTTGAGTCACGCCAAATACAGCAGGTTCGCCACGTTGAACAGAGCTATCGAAAACGGTTCCGTCAACCAAACGTCCTTCATAATGTACTTTTACTTGATCTTTATCGGTTGGTTTTGCACCTGTACCCTCTTGAAGTACTTCATACTGCAATCCACTTTCTGTTGTTTTAACTTCTGCACGTTTACCGTTTTCGGCTAAGAAATCGTCACCAGCTTTACGCAACGATTCGTAAGACTCTTTCTTCTCTGCATCCATCTTTGCAAAATATTCATTGAGCAACTCTTGAGCTTCTTGCAATGAAATTGCTGGCTCTAATGATTCACACATTGCTTCAACTCCTTTACCAAAAGATGCATAATCAATCCCTTTGATACCATTCTGACTTAAGTTTTGACCAAAACTTAAACCTAATGCATAACTTAATTTGTCCATTATAGTGTAATTTATAAAATTTAGAACAAAGGTACAAAAAAATGAATCCCTACATACGTTTAAGCCATTTTTTTTAATTAATTACTAAAAAAATGAGTAATCAGATAATTAATATTAGAAAATGACTGATAAAGATCTTTTTTCTTACCTTTGATACTTGAAAATAGATTATCTTTGCAATCTATACAACTATCTTACCACAAAATATTTAAAGCGAATGAAATCAATACATATCATCACGCCGGTAAAAGATTCTATAAATACCACACTACAAACCATTGAGGCTGTAGTAAACTCAACTACCGACCGTAAGTTTGAATATACCATCTATAACGACTTCTCAACTGCCGAAAATAGACTTTTACTTGAAGAGATAACCTCTTCAAAAAAGATAGGACTAGTCAATATGGAGACCATTACAGAGCACCCTTCGCCCAACTATTTATTGATTTTACAAATGGCTCAACAAAGAGCTATTCAAGAGAATGCTCATTTAATAATTATAGAATCGGATGTGATAGTTAATAATAATACCATTCAAGAGCTAGCCGAAATGGCCGACCGCATGCCTAATTGCGGACTCTTAGGTGCTATAACAGTGGATTACGATAACAATGTTAACTTCCCTTATTTATACGCTAAAAACATTGGACGTGTAATGTTACCAACACGTAAACGCTTAAGTTTTTGTTGTACGCTTATTACCAACGCATTCTTGAAGAGCTACAACTTTAATAACTTAGACAATAAAAAAGCGTGGTTCGACGTGCACATCTCGCATAAAGCTATTGAGTTAGGTTTTACAAATTTCATCATGGGCCACTTGCCTGTTCTGCATCAACCACACAGCAGTCGTCCTTGGAAACAACTAAAATATCAAAACCCAGTTAAATATTATTGGCTTAAAGCCACCAAAGGATTAGATAAAATTTAAACCTACTTGTACCTGCATCTGCCATGAATTGTCCAACAGTATCTGTCATTGTACCTATGTTCAATGCACAACTATATATTCAAGAAACCGTAGAGTCCATTTTGGCTTCGGATTACCCGAATATTGAGGTTGTCTTACTCGACGATGATTCTAAAGACAACACCCCAATCATAGCTAAAAAGTTAGCTTCTGAACACACTAATATTGTTTACAAGCATCAACCAAATGGCGGTGTTTCCGTAGCTCGGAACCATGCTATTGCTATTGCAAAAGGTGAATATATACTCCCGGTAGATGCCGACGATATTATTGCTCCACACTATATCTCTGCGGCTGTGGAGGTACTAGAACAATCGCCGCAGGTAAAAGTAGTGAGTTGTAAAGCAGAATTTATGGGAGAACGAACTGGCGAATGGAAACTTCCTAAATTCAACATATCACTTCTAGCCAGAAGAAATATAGTACACATTGCCTCCATGTTTCGTAAAACAGATTTTTTAATTACCGGAGGGTTTGATACAACTATTAAGGGAAGGGAAGATTGGGACTTCTGGATTAACATGATGAAACGAGGCGGAGAGTTGATAACACTTCCCAACATTGGTCTCTATTATAGAATTCACAACACTTCTAAAAGAAGGAGCACCAAGCACTTAAAGAACCAAGACGTTGATATTATTAATAGAAAACATAAAGCCTTTATTTACGAACAGCTTTATGGACCTATGCACTACAAAAGAAGTTTCTCTAAATTTATAAATAGATTAAACGGTATTAGTGTTCAAGAGGAGTTTTGTAACTACACTAATAGTTACGAAATAAAAGAGCTTATTTATCATATTCCGGAATTAATTAAAGAAAACGGAAGTAACCATTTATTTCCAGTTGCTTCAAATCAATACATTGTTTCACTCAACTGTGCAACCAAGCACTACTCTAAGGAGAATGAGATGCAACAATTCAAAAAGATAGAGAAACAAATCTCACTGCCTTATGAGCTAATGGGATATTATAGGCTTAAAAGATTGGGCAAAGAAAAAGTGCATTCACTTCTTATTGAATTTAAAAGCAATACTCAAGCTAACACTATTTCAGAAGCATTAAAACTGAATAATAGGGAGTGTATTATTAAGAAATTGGCTCACTATGTAGCCACTTTACACCGTTTAAATTTAGAGATTATAGAATTCAAGAATAGCTTAGCCTATTGCATCACAAATTCTGAAGCGTACTTTACTCTTATCAATGTTGACGCTTGTGTATTCAACAACCACCCTAAACTTAATGTTCAGGAAATAGCCAAACAGTTAGAATTAGAGAAACACGAAGTTTCACTCTTCACAAGATTCTATCAAGAATAAAATAGTAATCTATTTCTTGAAGCGCTTAAATAGCGAATTGTTTATTAATTATTCGGTAACAATAATAAACAAAGTAAAATAACATTATTTTTGTCATTAAATAGTAATTAAGGCGCAATATATGCCTTAGTCTAAATAAAAGAACATTCATTAACCACCTATGACGATCCAACACATACCCTCTTTCTTAGTACATCGCACCATTCATATTTGTGATGGCTCTAAAGAGTTGCGCCCTTACATAGAACAACTACCTAACACCTTTCACCATGAGGGTCAGACTCTCTACCACAAACGCAATATCATTAAAAAAATCGAGATTAATGGTAATTGGTATGTTATAAAATCGTTCAAGAAACCCAACTTAATAAATCGTATCATATATGGTTTATTCCGTAAATCAAAAGCTTCTCGCTCATATCGTTACTCGCATAAACTTCTGAAGTTAGGCATTAATGTGCCTCAACCAATTGGTTATTTGCAATATCAAATTTGCGGTCTCTTTAATGACAGCTACTTTATTAGTTCGCTTTCTAAATGCGAGAACACCTACAATAACTTAAGTAACTTCCCTACCGAGGAGAAAGAACAGGTGTTAACAGCAATTGGTCAGTTGGTAGCAAAGATGCACGATAACCGAATCTACCACCGTGATCTTTCAGGTGGTAATATCTTGTTCAAGTTTATTGATAATAAACCATATTTAGAAATATTAGACCTAAACCGAATGAGTTTTTGCAGAGTAAGTCTATCTTTAGGCTGTAAAAACTTTGAACGCTTAGATGCATCACCTCAGGAGCTTGTTGTCATGGCCTTAGCCTATGCTAAAGCTCGTGGCTTGAATCCTCAAAAGTGCATTAACAAAACCTTAACCTTCAATTATCATTATCATCATTCCTAACAATGAAAAACTATTTATCGCTTATTGAGAAAACCAACTATTATTTTTTCAGACTCTTTGTTTTTAGCGCCACTTTTGCTACTGAGCTCTTTAGAGCCTGTGCATTAGCATGGCTTATTTTATGGTTTCTTGAAGGCCGTTGGCTAAAGAAAAGTAATTTTAAGTGCGATAAATTAACCATTCCATTTCTACTTTTTGCCGGATTGTGGCTCTATCAACTCATCTCTATGTTATGGGCCACAAACACTATGGCAGTATCGGGAGCCTTAGAACGTAACATCTATTTTATAGTCTTTCTTCTGCCGGTTTTTTGGGGAGTAAATAAAAACTATAAGCTGCACACCATTGCAAATACTCTTATAATAAGCGGCTTAGTAACCTCACTCATTTACTTCTTTACAGTATTCTACATTACAAATTTAGATTACTTCTTTAGCGAGGTCAAGAATGTGGAAGATAGCAAAGCACTCTTATTTCCATGGACACAATATGCCGACTTCTCCTCCTCCTTCAAACATAGGCTCACACACTGTACTTTATTAATTATGAGTATTGTATTTACAGCCTATATGTTTAAACCCTGGTGTAAACGTTATGGAAAATCATTATCTATTCTCTTTACTATTATCAACTGTAGTGTATCGTTATTCACAATCTACTTAACTGGGTCGAGAGCTTCGCTCATTGCGATTCCTGTACTATTAATTTTATTCTTATTATATCATTTCAAGAAGCAGCGCATTTTTATTTGGTCGGCAGCGGCAATAATTGCCATTATTTCTGTAATTGTTATTACAAATCATCCACGTATGAACAATTTAGATTTCAACGCCATAAGCAATGTCGAACAAGAATCATTCTCACAGGACAATTCTACTGAACCACGTTTACACATATGGAGAATTGCTTTATCAAACACCGATGCCTATTTGCCATTTGGCCTTGGTGCTGGAAATGCTCGTTATTTTCTTACAGAACAATATATTATAAACAATGCACCAAACCCTTACATACAACATAAGGCACACGCTCACAATCAATACCTAGAAACTACTATGGATTTAGGTATACCTGGATTAATATTGCTAATTGCTTGTTTATTGAGCATTTATTTGGTTGCTAAACCTAAAACAAAAGAGTATGCCTCATATTTTATTATATTGATTATGCTAAACCTATTAACAGAAAGCATGCTCAACATGTCGGAAGGTATATTGATTATTAACCTCATGATGTTTATATTATTAATGATGAACTGGGCAGAAACCAAAGAAATAGAGCAACAACAACTGCTTAATACAGTTGAAAAGTAACTTTCCATATTGCCTTACTAATAACAAGAGAGTTCTCTGAAATTACCGCAATATAGCAGTGTTCTATTTTAGGTATTAGCATAATATCTTTGGCTTTATAGACAAAGTAAATTCATCTAACTATTTAAACTCTACTATAGTTTCTCATTTCTACAACTAGAACATTCTTAATTAGAAAATCATATAGAAAACCATTTATCGGTCAATACCCATAAATGGTTTTTTCAGTTTATAGACTCAAAAGAGAGAAAACGCATCAGATTAAATAAATAGCTAATTATATGCACCTTACACCCACTTCCGATGCACCTTGGTCGCACCTCGCTCGGCGCCTATGTGCGAGCGAGGTGCGACCAAAGTGCATCGGAGGAGTCCCTGAAGTCGCACTTTAATTGGTACCGATTTCAAAAATTAAATAGCCATATAAGACATTGAAATAAGAGTATTATGCAAGCGAATAAAAAATAATTTACAATTTAACACACTACATCATTAAAAATAGATTACTTTTGCAGAAAATATCGGAAGCGATATTTCTTTGATTCATATGGCTTCATTATTGTCAATAATTTTAGACATAGAGAATCAATAAAATAAATACTACATGGAATTGTGGGGGTGCCTTGTATAGAATTACCAAATAACAACTCTATACAAAGGCTGAGATAATACCCTTTGAACCTGCGCAGGTTATGCTGCGAAGGAAACAGTCTCTTCGGAAAGAATCTCCTCATTAATTCATGTTATCTTATAATTAAACATCTCACTTATATTTTTATCTGTGGGAGTTGGTTTATGCATTTCAAACAATCATTTCATCTTTAAGAAGAGTGAGTTGTTTGGCATAAGCAAAAAGCTATTGAGCCAAATTGCTTTTTATAACCCTGTGAGTAGTCGTATTCCGTTTTACGCTTGCGCCATATAGCGAATGTTTCGTCTTGAACAATGAATCCCAGGCGGTCGCAAAGCTCCAATAGTTCGG